>JALZEO010000221.1 GCA_030862025.1 Actinomycetota bacterium
GCACGAGCCGGAGGCGATCGCCATCGCCGACCACGTCGTCGATCTCGGCCCCGGTGCCGGAACGGCGGGCGGCACCGTCTGCTACAAGGGCACCGTCGAGGGCCTGCGGGCCAGCGGCACGCTCACCGGCCGTCACCTCGACGACCGGGCCTCCCGGAAGCCATCGGTGCGGACACCGTCGGGGGTGCTGGAGGTGCGCGGCGCCAGTACCCACAACCTGCAGGACATCGACGTCGACATCCCGCTCGGCGTGCTGGTCGTCGTCACCGGCGTGGCGGGCTCGGGCAAGAGCTCGCTGGTCTCCGGCTCGGTCTCGGGGCGCGACGGCGTCGTGTCCATCGACCAGGGCGGCATCCGCGGCTCGCGACGGAGCAACCCGGCGACGTACACCGGACTGCTCGACCCGATCCGCAAGGCGTTCGCGAATGCCAACGGCGTTAAGCCGGCGCTGTTTTCCGCCAACTCCGAGGGCGCCTGCCCCAACTGCAACGGCGCCGGCGTCATCTACACCGACCTGGCGTTGATGGCTGGCGTCGCCACCACCTGCGAGGAGTGCGGCGGCAAGCGCTTTCAGGCGTCAGTCCTCGAGTACACCCTCGGCGGCCGCAACATCAGCGAGGTGCTCGCGATGTCGGTGACCGAGGCCGAGGAGTTCTTCGGCGCCGGCGAGGCGCGCACGCCGGCCGCACACGCCATCCTCGACCGGCTCGCCGAGGTCGGGCTCGGCTACCTCATCCTCGGCCAGCCGCTCACCACGCTGTCCGGGGGCGAGCGGCAGCGGCTCAAACTGGCCACCCGCATGGCTGAGAAGGGCGGCGCCTACGTCCTCGACGAACCGACCGCCGGCCTCCACCTCGCCGACGTCGAGCAGCTGCTCGGCCTGCTCGACCGGCTGGTCGACTCCGGCAAATCGGTCATCGTCATCGAGCACCACCAGGCGGTCATGGCGCACGCCGACTGGATCATCGACCTTGGGCCCGGCGCCGGCCACGACGGCGGCCGGGTCGTCTTCGAGGGCACACCCGCCGACCTCGTCGCCGCCCGCTCCACCCTCACCGGCGAGCACCTCGCGGCCTACGTCGGCACCTGACCGATCTCCTCGGTTTCGACCGATCTCCTCGGTTTCGACTCGTCCCACTGGATCCGTCCCACGCCCATGGCCCATAATGGACCTTATGTAAACTAGACGACCTGCACCTGTGCTGGCTACGTCCACGGGCCACGAATACCGCAGGGTCGAATATTGACGGTCACCAGTTAGCGCGGCCTATTGCAACGGCAGCCAGGACGGCAGCGAGCACCACGAAGCCATCGAGTCCAAGAAGAAGCGCGCGAAGATCAGTAACGTTGTCCACGTCTGTGGCCTCCGAGTTGGCGTCCTGCACAACCGCCATGCCTCGTGAGGCCACGACACTTCCGAAGCAACTAACCCGCGCTACTTCTTCTCGACGCCCCTCCTTCGTATCGAAGAGCAGGATTGGCGGCCAGAACATCTTGTCGAGGCGCGCTAGCTCGCCGATCGTTGCTGCCACCCAGAGGTGGCAGCTGGACACCTGTGGCTCAGATCCTGCTCGGACTAGATCGAGGTTGGACTGCGTCGGGAGGAATGTGATGGGAACACCACTTCCACGCTCGCCAAGTCCGGGAACGGCGAGTGCTACCGCTACCTCATGTGCGCCGTGAAGCGGAGGCGGGAAGCCAACTGCTCCACGTTCTCGACGTAGCCGGGCGGCGACCTCCTCGCGGCGGAGCCGGTGTTGGGGTGCCCGCCAGTACACGTCTGAGCCGGGTGTTCCTGTACACGCGTCGTAGTGGTTGGTTGGGGGTACGCCCGAACCTTGAGGTCGACGACGAAGGCAATCCGGCAACATGGGGCGACTACGACCGACGAGAAAGATGCCGTTACCGAGCGCGTCCTCCGCCCGCACGGCGGCTGAAGGGAGCAACACCCATGCGAGGAGCAGTCCTCCACGCCCCCGGCGACGTCCGCTTGGAAGAGCGCGACGACCCGAAGATCATCCAACCGACCGACGCCATCATCCGCCTCGCTGCGACCTGCATCTGCGGGTCTGACCTCTGGCCCTACCGCGGGATCGAGGCCGTCGATGGGCCGTCTCCGATGGGTCACGAGTACGTCGGCATCGCCGAGGAGGTCGGCAGGGCCGTGAGCACGATCAAGCCCGGGCAGTTCGTGATCGGCTCCTTCTTTGCCTCCGACAACACCTGCCAGATCTGCCTCGCTGGCTACCAGAGCTCGTGCATTAACCGCGAACTCATGGGCTCAATCGGAACGCAGGCCGAGTTCGCTCGCGTCCCACTCGCAGACGGCACCCTCGTCCCCACCCCAGAGGTCCCTCCCGACGACCTCATCCCGAGCTTCCTCGCCGCGTCCGACGTGTTGGGAACCGGCTGGTTCGGCGCCGTCGCCGCCGAGGTCGGCCCCGGGAAGACCGTTGCGGTCGTGGGAGATGGAGCAGTCGGCCTGCTCGCCGTGCTGGCCGCCAAGCAGCTCGGCGCGGAACGGATCATGGTGATGAGCCGACACGAGCCGCGACAGAAGCTGGCGCTGGACTTCGGCGCCAGCGACATCGTCGAAGAACGCGGTGACGAGGGGGCGGCCATGATCAAGGACCTCACCCACGGACTCGGCGCACACTCGGTGATCGAGGCGGTCGGCACGCGTGAGTCGATGCTGCAGGCCATCCACGCCACCCGCCCCGGCGGGCATCTCGGGTACGTCGGCGTCACTCACGGCGACCTCCCCGGGGACGAGCTGTTCTTTAGCCACGCCCACTTGCACGGCGGCCCGGCACCGGTACGCCGGTTCCTCCCCGAGCTCATCGACCTCATCTGGAACCGGGAGATCGACCCTGGCCGCGTCTTCGACCTCACGCTGCCGTTGGACCAGGTGGCCGAGGGCTATCGGGCGATGGACGAACGTCGCGCCATCAAGACCCTGCTCTGCCCCTGATAGAGATCCTCTTTCCGGTGGCCCCACGGTCCACGGGAGAGGCCGCCGCCGGCCTCTCCCCCGCTCGCTCGCCGTTCGGCCCTCTAGCATCCCGAATAGCAGACCCGCGGCACACGCCTCGTGCTGAACAGTCGTGCAACGGCCCCGTGGCGCATCTGGATGTCCGCATCAGACTAGCCCTGCCAAAGGGACCGCACGCTCCGCCCGTTGGTGCCCAACGTTCACTACTCAGCGCAATATTAAGCATACGAGCTGTAGTAGAGCGCTCGTGATCGCCTCCCTTTCGGCATGGAGCAGGTCCTCGAGCACCTGGCACGCGGACGGAGAGGGTGGGGCGACTCGCGAGGGAGCTCGCGCTTGCCAGTCGGGGTAGAAGTCGTCGGCGGGGTGGTTGGTCAGTCTGATGGGGGAAGACCCGTCTGCGTCCATCACGTAGATCTCTCGGTTGCCGTCACGGATGCTCGTAAAGGCAATCTTGGTGCCGTCCGGCGACCACGCGGGATAGAGGTCGGATGCAGGATGATTCGTCAGCCTGGTGGGAGAAGAACCGTCGGCGCCCATCAGGTAGATCTCGTAGTTGCCGTCCCGTCTGGTCGCGAACACGATCTTGCTACCGTCGGGCGACCAGGCGGGGTCGAAATCCGACCGCGACCGGTTGGTGAGGCTGCTGTCAGATGCGCTGTCCGCCTCCATCACATGGATTGCGGTGGGGCCGTCCCGATCGGTGGTAAACGCGAGCTTCGAGCCGTCCGGCGACCACGCCGGGTAGAAGCCCGAGGCGGTCATGCGCCTGGTCGGAGAGGAGCCGTCTGCGTTCTTGACGGCGATCTCGTAGTCGCCGCCCGGGTCGGTGGCAAACGCGAGTTGTGAGCCGTCGGGTGACCACGCGGGGTGGAAGTCTGAGGGCGGGTGCTGGGTGAGGTTGCGGGCAGCGGAGCCGTCCGCGCTCATCACGTAGATGTCCTGGTAGCCACTCCGTGTACT
>JALZEO010000250.1 GCA_030862025.1 Actinomycetota bacterium
ACGGTGACCCCGCCCAAGCCATCAACGCGTACCTAACACACGGCCGCGTCGTCACCGGCGACACCGCTGAGGCTGTCCGAGAACGGCTCGTCGCCGACTGGTGGCACGCCTACGACCAGCTCAGCACCACGAGCGCGGTGATGGTGGCGCTGCGGCGGGCCGACGTCGACGACCTCAACACCCGCGCCCGCACCCGGCTGGCCGCGGACGGGCAGCTCACAGGCCCCACCCTCGACGCCGACGGGCAGCGGTTCCAGGCCGGGGACCTCATCGTGTGCCTCCGCAACGACCGGCGCATCGGCGTGGTCAACGGCACCCGCGCCACCATCACCGCCGTCGACCCCGACCGCCACGGGCTCGATGTCACCACCGACGACCGCCGGCAACTGACCCTCCCCGCCTCCTACCTCGAAGCCGGCCACCTGTCCCACGGCTACGCCATCACCGGTCACAAGGCCCAAGGCCTGACCGTGGACCACACCTTCGTGCTCGGCTCCCCCGAGCTCTATCGCGAATGGGGCTACGTCGCGCTATCACGCGGCCGCCACACCAACCACCTCTACGTATGCCCGGCTGTCGGCGACGACGCACTCCACCGGCACGCCCCCCAGCCCCAGCTCGGCCAGATCACCGGCCTCGCCGCCCGACTTCAACGCTCGCGCGCGCAAGAGCCCGTCTCCGTCGAGATCAGCCAGCAGGCCACCCGGTGGCGGCAGCTCCATGCCCGGCTTCATGCACCGGACATCGCCCGTCGGCAGCGGTTCGCCGAGCGGCGCGACGCGCTGCTCGAGGACCACGAACGCCTCCATGACCGCCTAGTCGCACTCAGCCAGCAGCTCGACAGCCAGAGCGGCGGCGTCCGACGCTGGCGCAACCGGCACGAGCGGGCCCGCCTCGAAGGCGATCACAAGACCTGCTCCGCCTGGCTGGACAGCATCGACACACAGCTGGGTCAGGTCGATGCCGAACTCGCGTCCCTGCCGACCGAGCACAAAATCGCCGACCTCAGGGACCAGTACCGGCGACTGACCACCAACGTGCACTGGGCAGCCTCTCGCCGCGTCGCCGGGTTCGAACGCGAATGTCCCGCCTACGTCGCGACGATGATCGGCATACCGCCGACAGAGCCGCACCGCCGTGAGGGATGGGACAAGGCCGCGCTCGCGGTCGAGCAGTACCGGCTGCGCTGGGGCGTAACCGAGACCGACCGACCGCTCGGCCCCGAGCCAGCCGACCCGCTCCAACGGGACGACCATCGCTGGGCCACCATGGCCGTCGAGCAGCACCGACGCGAGTTGGACCGCGAACTCACGGCCGCGCGCAGCTATGAGATCGACATCACGCTAAGCCGATGAGATTTCCACAGCCTCTTCGTCAGGTTGCCCGGAGCCGTGGGCGGTAGGAAGCAACGCTCGAACATCGCGAGTCGAGTAGACGCGACAGAAGAAACCAGACGGGACCATGCGGGAGGACTGGCGTGGCACGAGCGGGACCCAGGCGCCAGCCGCCACGGACCAAGACCTGCGTAGCCGTGGTGGGTCACCTACGACCTCCTCGGCGTCGACGGGCTGCTCGCCCTAGCGCTGGTTCTTGGCAGGAGCTCCGCCGACTCGCTCGACCCGGCCGGGGTCGACGGTCGCCTAACGGACGATCTCGACCTCCTACCCGACCAGCCACCCCCGACCCGTCGACGAGGCGCGGGCGCTGGTCGGCGGCAAGGCGCTGTACACCCTCGAACATGGCGAGGGCGACGATTGTCGGCTCAGCAGCCCCCAGCACCCGAGGTCAACGTCAACTACGAGCGTAGCGCCGCAGCCATGCTGCAACGTTTGTCCGACATGCAGCGGCCGTCACAGAATCCCGAGGAGACATCATGAGCGTATTCAGACGGTGCAGCCGAGCCGGTTGCGGCGCGCGGCTAGCGGCCAACGCGACCCGCTGCGGCAAATGCGGCTCAGACCGCTTCTCGTGGGCGTTCATAATCGACGTCGGCAAGGGCGCCGACGGCCGTCGACAGCAGCGACGCGGCGGAGGCTTCACGACGAAGGCCGAGGCGCAGCGCCACGAACGTGAGCTACTTGCCACCCTCGACAAGGGTCGTTATGTCCCACGCACTCGGCTCACCCTTGCCACCTACCTGCGCGAAGAGTGGCTCCCCGCTACCGCCCCGCCCCGAGTCGCCTACAAGACGTGGAAAGAGCGGCGCGACAGCTTCGAAGCCTACGTCATACCCAGGGTCGGGCAGGTCGGCCTGAGCAAGCTCAACCCAGGACACCTCAACCGGCTCTACACCGACCTGCTCGCCGATGGGCGCACCAAGGGGCCAGGCGGGCTGTCACCGACGACGGTGCGCGACATTCATCGCCGGCTGCGTAAGGCGCTCGCCGACGCTGTCCGCTGGGGACTCGTCGAGCGCAATCCCACCGACCTCGCCGACCCCCCGCCGGCCAAGGCGGTTGCTTCGGCCCGGCGGCGCAGCATGACGACGTGGACCGCTACCGAGCTGGCCGCCTTCCTCGAAGCCACCGCCAGCCGGCCGCTCCACACCGTGTGGCTGGTCGCGGCCATGACCGGGCTGCGCCGCTCAGAGCTGTGCGGCTTGAGGTGGGCGGACGTGGACCTCGCCGCCAGCCAGTTGACGGTCCGTCAGACGGTCGTCGAGGGCGAGGACGGTTACGAGCTCACCGACGGACAGAAGTCCCAGGCGTCGGCGCGGACCATTCACCTCGACGCCCGCACCGCAATGGCACTGCGCACCCAGCGCAAAGGGCAGCTCGAAGTCAGACTCGCCACCGGCCCACATTGGAACGACGGCGACCTCGTCTTCCCCTCGGACGTCGGGGGGACGCGACTGCCCGCTAGCCTCGCTCAGGCCTTCCGACGAGACGTTCGCAGGGTCGGCGTCCCACCTATCCGCCTCCACGACGTCCGCCATACCCATGCCACGCTGCTACTGCGTGCGGGTGTCAACCCCAAGGTCGTCTCTGAGCGGCTCGGTCACTCGTCCGTCGCGTTCACCCTCGACACCTACGCCCACGTCATGCCCGGCATGCAGCCCGAGGCGGCTGAGCTGCTCGCCAGCCTCGTGTTCAGAGGACGTGACCATTCGGTGACCATGACCGAGCCCGCTGAGCAGCCCGAGGGAAGCGAATAGCGCCCTGACCTGGGCTTTTGCTTGGAGCGGACGACGGGATTCGAACCCGCGACCCCCACCTTGGCAAGGTGGTGCTCTACCAACTGAGCCACGTCCGCGTGGGTCCGAGGGTAGCCGCCGCCCCTGAGCCCGCCAAGCCTCAGGCTGTGCCCAGCCCCGTCGACCCGAACCCGCCGTCTCCGCGCACCGTGGCATCGAGGCTGTCCGTTTCAAGCACGAGCGCCAAGCCGACCCGCTGAAGCAGAAGCTGAGCAATTCGGGAGCCTCGAGGGATCGAGACCTGTTCACGACCGAGATTGACGAGCAGTACTTTCAGCTCGCCTCGGTAGCCCGCGTCGATCGTTCCGGGGGCGTTCAGCACCGTGAGTCCATGCTCGAGCGCGAGGCCCGAACGAGGGTGGACCAACCCGACCCAGCCCTCAGGGATCGCCACGGCCAAGCCGGTTGGGACCGCGGTGCGCTCGCCGGGTGCAAGGCGGACGTCCTCGGACGCGCAGAGGTCGAGCCCAGCGTCGCCCGCGTGGGCGTAACTGGGGAGGCGGACGCCGGGGTCCAGCCGCATGACTTGCAGCGCGACCTCCTGCTGGCCTGACGTCGCCTCCATCACCCCTCTTAGTCGTGCATCGCAGGGTTCCCGCGGGCTCGCCGCCGGGCGGGACGGTAGCCTCGACGACTGAGGGGTGCGAACAGGCACCGTTGCACCCCGCCGTCCCTGACATCAAGCACCTGGCTGGAGGATCGTGCGTGTCAGAGGTCCGAGACGAGACCCCTGCAGCGAGTACGGCGAACGCTCCCCCGGATTCCCCGCGGTCTCGACCCCTCAGGTTGCTCGCCATCCTCGCGGGGGTCGCCCTCCTCGCGTTGGCCTACGGCGGAAAGCGGCTGTACGACCGGCGTGTGTCGCATCGCGCTGCCCTTACCGCCACGAACGCTGAGGTCCTCCAGCAGGTTGACGAGCGCTACGCGGCGCTCGATGAAGTGGCGGGCGCCTGCCTAGCGGCAGCCGTCCGCCTCGCCGTCACGCTCCAAGAGCACCTCGTCATGTCCCAACCGGAACGAACCGACGCCCAGCTGACGGCCGACCGTCAGGCTCAACAGTCCACGCTCGAAGCGGCGGGGAAACAGTTCCTCGACGTGGGTTCGGCGCCGCCTCCGGAGCTGCCGCCGCTCGCCGACGAGCCCGAACTGCGCCCCTACCTGGAACGCCTCGCAGAGCTTCAGCGTGTGGCGCGCGACCAAGCCCGACAGCTCCTGACATTCGCTGCCGCCTCGGAGCGTTGGGGCGCGGCGGTCACGAACCTGCGAGCCGAGGCGCAGCGCTACGTCGACGTCGCGAACGCGGACCGAGGCGCGGGCGGAGATCCGCTGGCACTACTGCGCCAGTGGGAGCGGGAGCGGGCCGTCCTCGAGCGGTACCGGGCGGCTGCCCTGGCCGCGAAGGAGGTGTCCGGTCTCAGCGCTTACGCCGACGCCTTCCTCGGCTACATCGACGGAACCCGCGCCTTCATCGAGGAGGCCATCACGTTGCTGAGACAGGGAGAGATCGAGCGCTACAACCGGAGATTGCAGGAGGTCTTCGGAGTTCCCGATCCATTCGGCTTCAACGCGACTATCGCTACGGCTACCGGCGAGGCCCTTGGCAGCGGCCTCATCTTCAACCTGACCCAGGCCCGCAACGCCCTCAACACGTTTCGCGACGAGATTGCCACAGCCCGCGATCCGCTTGTCTCGCTCCTCAGCGCGCAGCAGACGTTGGGATGAGAAGCCAGACCGAAGCCTCTCGGCCGTCACTCGTTCGGCGGTCTGTCGGGGTCGAACAGCTCGCCCCGACTGGCCGCTGCCTGTGCATGCTTCGAGAGTTCGACCAGAGCATCCACGAGAGCCCCGGCGACGTTATCGAGGTCGGCGAGTATGTCCCAGTCGCCGGTGAACCCGAAGTTCAACCAGCCGTCGAGGGAGGTGACACCGACCGCATACGAGTGGTTCTGCACCAACGGTAACGCGGGGAAGGCGCCCAGCAGGCGCATGCCCAATGAGTAGAGCGTCTTCCTCGGCCCAGGCACGTTCGTGACGACGAAGTTGTGGAGGCGAGTTCGCGCGGCCAGACGCGCCGCCAGCGCGTGCAAGGTCGGCGGAGCATATGCGGAGAGGTTGATGAGGCACTCGGCACCCAGTATCTGCCCGCTCTCCTTCACCCCACGCATGGCCGCGTGCGTGCGCTCGAGTCGCTCGACTGGATCCATCTCGTAGATCGGCAAACGCACGAATACCGACGAGACCCTGTTGCCGAAGACGAGCCGGTCGTCGTCGCTGCGCATGCTGACCGGCACCATGACCTTCAGTTCGAGGCCACGCGTATCCTCACCGCGCTCGCGTAGGAAGCGGCCGGTCGCATCACCCACGAGTGCCAGCACGACGTCGTTGACCGTCGTCCCGAACGCGTCCTTGACCGCCTTCACCTCAGCGAGAGGCAGCCTCTGGACAACAAAGCGTCGCTGGCTCCCGTTCGTTCGGTTGAGGGGACTTGCGGGCCCCGGGGCGACGCCGGAGGCGACCAGCGACAAGATTCCTCGTCCCGCGGCCAGTGCCCTCGCGCCCACAATCCGCGGCGTCTGTGCGAAGCGCTGTGCGCCCTCCAGAAGCCCTCGCGCCGTCAGTAACTGCTCCTCGAGAGCGGACCAGGCGAGCAGACGGTTGCTCGGTCGGGGCGACGGTACCCACGGCCTTGCCGGCGGTATCGGTGCGACATCCGGTTCGAAGTCCATCAGGAGCGTGGCGATGTCGATGCCCGTGATGCCGTCGATCATCGCGTGGTGCGTCTTGCCGAGGTAGGCGACGCGGCCCTCCTCGAGCCCTTCGATCACGTAGAGCTCCCACAAGGGACGATCGCGGTCCAGTTGGCGGCTGATGAGGCGTCCCACGTAGTCCATGAGTTGGTCCATCCGCCCCGGCTGCGGCAGCACGGCATGGCGCACGTGGAAGGAGATATCGAACTGCTCGTCGTCGATCCACGTGGGGTTGCCCAACTGCAGCGGCGGGAATGCGAGCTTTTGCCGGAAGCGCGGCACGAGGTGCAGACGAGATCGGATGAGGTCGACGAAGCGGTAGAAGTCGAAGTCCCCGTCCGTGGCCGGGTCGAACAGGAACAAGCCTGCAGTGTGCATGTGCTCGGTGGGCGATTCGAGCCGCAGGAACATCGCGTCCAGCACTGAGAGCGGATCACCGTGCCCCTTGCCCATGGGCGCTCCCGTCACGACTGGGGTCATCGTACGCGGGTGGCGCCTACGGCCTGGGCTGGGCCACGGGCGACGTTCTTCTTGCACCAGCTCTACGCTCTCCGCATGCTACTTGTCATTGCCGCCACCGAACGCGAGGCCTCCCCGCTGCGGGACGTGATTGGGTCACGGCACCGGGGTAGCGTGTTCGGGGTAGAAGCTTGGGACGGCCGCCTCGGCCACGTGCCGGTCAGGCTGGCGGTCTGCGGCCTGGGCCGGGCTAGCACCACCTTCCATGTCGCGCGCCTGCTCCTCGACCGTCCCCAGGCCGTCCTCCAGTTCGGTGTCGGCGGGGCCTTTCCGGAGGGTCCGCCGGTGGGCGGCGTTGCCCTCGCGACCGAGGACACCTATGCGGATCTCGGCGTGGCGACCGAGCAACGCTGGCTGCCGGCGGACGCCCTCGGCATTCCACTGCTCGAACGGGACGGCACCTGTTATTACGACACGTTCCCCTGCGCCGCCGAGGCCACGGCAGCCGCCGCGAAAAACCTCGACGCTCCAACCGGTCGCTTCGTTACCGTCGAGACAGGCACCGGTACCGCCGCGCGCGTCCATGAACTCGCCCATCGCCATCGACCGCTCGCCGAGTCCATGGAAGG
>JALZEO010000261.1 GCA_030862025.1 Actinomycetota bacterium
GGCAGGAAGAGCGGCTCCTCCTGGCTGACAGGCTGAGGCCAAGGAGGGGGGATCGCACGACGGGGGATCACGCAGAGAGCTTAGAACGCTACCCCATGTCGGACCTGTCAACCACGGTATGCCAACAACTCTGGAGGACTCCGCCCGGATGACCCAGGCGGCTACTTGAGCTAGAACTCGCGCCAGTGCTCTTTGTGCGACTGACGCTTCCAGCGTTCCGAGCTGACAGAAGGGTGGGGAGTGACGGCAATGGACGAGCGGACGGCGATGAGCATTGCCGCCTACGACGAGCATGCCCGCGCGTACCAGGAGCAGCTGAGACGCCGCCGTCCGCTGCGCGACGTGACGCGTTTCGCTGCGCTTGCACGCGCCGGTGCGCTCGTCCTGGATGCGGGCTGCGGGCCGGCCAACGACCTTCGGGCCCTGAGCGATGTCGGGCTGAAGCCTGTCGGGGTCGACCTGTCCTTCGGAGCGCTCCAAGAGGCGCGCCTGCTCCTCCCCAAGCACGCGCTCGTGCGGGCTCCGCTCGATCGACTGCCGTTCCGGGAACGAGCATTTCGCGGACTGTGGCTGTCGGCCGCCTTCGTCCACCTGCCGCGGTCGGAGTGGCGCAGCACCTTGGCGAACCTGCTGCGGTACGTCTCTCGGGGACCGGTCTATTTCTCCTGCATACGCGGCACCGCCGATCTCGCGCCGGTAGAAGACGCGGTGCTCGGCCGCGTCTACCGCACTGACGCCACCGAACAGGAGGTCGAGTCGCTACTCGCCTCCCAGGGGCTTCGAGACATCCAGGTGGAGATCCGGCCCGACCCGCTCGTCGACCGCAAACGACCCTGGGTGGTGGGGTTCGGGCGGGTCATGGGGTAGTTCGCACCAGCCGAGTTCCGGCCAGCGTCAGGCGATGAAGGCTGGAGCAAACACGAGCGCAACGATGGTCATCACCTTGATCAGGATGTTCATCGCCGGACCCGCGGTGTCCTTGAAGGGGTCCCCGACGGTGTCGCCGACGACTGCGGCCTTGTGAGCATCCGAGCCCTTGCCGCCGAGGTTGCCGGCCTCGATGAACTTCTTGGCGTTGTCCCACGCCCCGCCCGCGTTGGCCATGAAAATGGCGAGGAGGAACCCGGTGACGAGCGCCCCGGCGAGAAAACCGCCGAGTGCCTCGATGCTGATGAGGCCGAGAACGAGGGGCAGGATCACCGCGAGTGCTCCCGGTGCGACCATCTGACGCAACGCCGCCCGGGTGGAGATGTCGACACAGCGGGCATAGTCGGGTCGGACGCCGCGACGCCCTTCACGCAGGCCCGCGATCTCGGCGAACTGCCGGCGCACCTCCTGGATCATGCGTTGAGCAGCACGTCCCACCGATTTCATGGTGAGCGCGGCGAAGGCGAATGGGACTACCGCGCCGAGAAACAGTCCGATCGTCACGCTGACGTCCTCGATGTCGATGACGTCGATGGTTGCGGCCGCAGTGAAGGACTTGAACAGCGCGAGTGCCGTGATCGCCGCCGATCCGATCGCGAACCCCTTGGCGATTGCGGCCGTCGTGTTACCGAGCGCGTCGAGCGAGTCCGTGACCTCCCGCACTGCCGGCGGGAGGTGGGCCATCTCTGCGATGCCCCCCGCGTTGTCGGCGATCGGCCCGTACGCGTCGACCGCCACGACGGCACCGGTGGTAGCGAGCATCCCGATCGCAGCGAGCGCCACACCGTAGAGACCGGAGTCCTCGATGTTGGGCAAAGCCTCCTCGCCGAGATAGAAGGCGAGGCCTATGGCACCGACAATCAGTAGAACCGACACGACCGTCGACAGCATGCCCTCGGCGACTCCCGCGATGACGACGGTCGCCGCGCCGGTCTCCGACTGTCCCGCCAACTGCCGGACCGGCCGGTAGTGGCTCGAGGTGTAGTACTCGGACGTGAACCCGATCGCCATACCGGCGACCAGTCCGGCTATCACGGTGCCGGCGAGGTGAAAGGGCCTTGCCTCGCCGCCGAACAGCCAAAATGCGGCGCCTATCGTGCCCAGGATGGTCAGGATTGCGGCGAGATTCGTGCCGCGGTGCAACTGCTTGGCGAGTCTGGTGCCACGTCGCCCGCGTACCGACAGGGCCCCCAGGATCGACGCCACCATGCCAAGTGCGCCGACGAGCAGCGGGAACAGGAAGGAGGCGCGTTGGAGGTCCACGGGAGCGTCGGCGAACACGAGCCCCGCGAGCACGATAGGGGCCACCAGCGCACCCGCGTAGGACTCGAACAGGTCGGCGCCCATGCCGGCTACGTCCCCGACGTTGTCGCCGACGTTATCGGCGATGGTGGCGGGGTTGCGTGGGTCGTCCTCGGGTATGCCGGCCTCGACCTTGCCGACGAGGTCCGCGCCGATGTCGGCGGCCTTCGTGTAGATGCCCCCTCCGATGCGGGCGAACAAGGCGATCGATGAGGCACCGAGGGCGAAGGCGGCGATCACCTGGAAGGCGTCCTGCACCTGCAGCAGGACGTGGAAGACGAGGTAGGCGAGTCCTATGCCACCGAGCCCCAGCCCGGCGACGGTGAAGCCCATGACGGCCCCGCCCCGGAAGGCGAGCGGCAGCGCCTGCACGGCGCCGAACCTGGCGGCGTTCGCCGTGCGCGAGTTCGCCGCGGTAGCAATGCGCAAACCGATGAACCCCGCCGAGGCCGAGAACCCGGCACCGAAGAGATAGGCGATCGCCCCCCATGGGCGGCCATAGGGCAGCAGCGCGAAGATGAGGAGAGTCATTCCGCAGACGAAGACGGCCACCCAGCGGTATTCGCGACGGATGAAGGCCATGGCGCCCTCGCGGATCGCCGCGGCGATCTCGCGCATGAGGGCGTTGCCCTCGTCGGCGCGGTGGACCAGTGACGAGAAGTACAGCGCCAGCCCGAGGCCGCCCAGCGCAGCAGCAATGCTGAGCAGAGGGACCACGGTGTCACCGTTGTCCCCGATCTGAGCGAGCAACGCTACGGAACTGGCTGCGGTCAACGTCCCTAACCTGCCCGTGTCGAGGCCCCATGGCTAAAAGGCCGAGTGACGGAAGCGCTCAGGGTGGGAGGCAGTCTTGACTCGTCCAAGGCCCCGGGCTGGACGAGCATGTGCCCGCAGCCCCGCGGGCACTCGAACGCACCTTCCAGCTGGTCCCACTCCTTGCTGAGTCAGGGAGGGTAGTGCGTTGGGGACAGGTACCCAAAGCCAGGTACGAATTGGAGGCCGTGCGCCCCCGTGCTACGACGCGCTGCGTTGGATGTCTTCGAGCAGTTCGCCGAACCGGAAGATGTCCCGGGGACCGATGACACCCACAACCCGGCCCTGCGAATCCACGATCGGGACGCGTTCGATGCCCCCCTGGTTCATCACCTCGGCGGCGACTCGCAGCGGGGCATCCGCTGGGACGCTCGGCGCCTCGCGATCCATCACCTCGGCGACCCGCGTCTGGGACCAATCGACGGTGTCGACGTTGTTGAGGTGATCGAGGGCCACCATTCCCAGCAGCGTGCGGTTCACGGCGACCGGGTACTCGCGATGCTTGGCGGTGAAGATGTAGTTGCGAGCGAACGTCTCGAGCGTCGTGTCCGGTGGAACGGTGACGAGTGGAGCCGAGATCGCGCTCGCGGCAGGCTCGTCGAGCAACGCCTCGACGTGACCGCGCCGGGCCGTGCGTTGGCGGGTCGAGATCGAGCGGCGACCCATCACACCGTAGGCGAACGCGGCAGCCAGAAGACCGGCCACGATGTAGTTCGCTGACCCGGTCGTCTCGGCGACGAACGTGACTGCCGCGAGCGGTGTGTGGTAGCCGGCACCGAGAAATGCCGCCATACCGACCAGCGGAAAGAGGGCGACGTCGAGCCCGGGGATCACTCCGCCGACGAGCTCGGCGGAGAGCCCCCCGATCGCGGCCCCCATGATGACGAGGGGGATGAACACCCCTCCCGCGCCGCCTCCCACCAGCGTCGCGCCGGTCGCGAGCGCTTTCAGCACCAGGAAGACCGCGATGACCCAGGGGACGTCGTAGGGCGGTTGCAGACTGGCTATCGCCCGGACCGCCGGGTAGCCGATCCCGAGCACGTCCGGGGAGCCGAATAGCCAGATCGCGGCGACCCCGGCCAGGCCGGTGATCGTCCCGCCGACGAGGACCTGGCTCACACCAGACCAGGTGCTGGTGGCCTGTCGAATCGGGTGCAGCATGCGGACGAACAAGCGTGCTCCCGCCCCGCACGCAACCCCCACGACGATGGTCGCGACCAGGTTCCGGGACGTGAAGGCGGGTATGCGCTCGACAGGGAGCAGCGGCTGGGTCCCGAAGAAGACAGCCTGGCCGAGGTAGCCGGTAGCGGAGGCGACGAGAGCCGGCAGGACGGCGTGACGGGCGATGTCGTCCTTTAAGGGAACCTCGAG
>JALZEO010000262.1 GCA_030862025.1 Actinomycetota bacterium
ACCCCGAGCTGCTTCTGGCGGTCGTCCGGGAGGCTGGCGCCCCGATTGTCGTCGAGACGCCGGGTGGAGCCGAAGGCCAGGGAGCGGACATCACCTGGCTACGCGCACGACTCTGACCCGCTCTGCAGCTAGTCAGCCGTCAGACCGGGCCGGGTCGTGCCCCGGTCCCCCGAGGTCGCTTCGACTAGCTTCGCAAGATGAGGCGGAAGGACGGCCGTGGCGCTGAACCTCACCAAGAAGATCATCCGGGACCACCTCGTTGAAGGGGAGATGGAGCCCGGTACCGCCATTGCTATCAAGATCGACCAGACGTTGACGCAGGACGCAACCGGCACTCTCGTCATGCTCGAGCTCGAGGCGATGAGGCTCGACCGCGTGAAGACCGAGCTGTCAGCCCAGTATGTGGACCACAACATCATCCAAGAAGATCACAAGAACCCGGACGATCACCTTTTTCTCAAGAGCGCCTGCGAACGGTTCGGGGTGTGGTACAGCCGTCCGGGCAACGGCGTCTCGCATCCCGTCCACCAGGAGCGGTTCGGCAAGCCGGGCAAGACCATGACCGGCTCCGACAGCCACACGCCGGCCGCCGGGGCCATCGGCATGCTCGCCATAGGGTCAGGCGGCAGCGACGTCGCCCTCGCCATGGCGGGCGAACCCTTGCGCATCAGGATGCCCGAGGTGTGGGGCGTAAAACTCACGGGCGAGCTCCCTGATTGGGTGTCTGCAAAGGACGTCATCCTCGAGATGCTTCGTCGCCATGGCGTGGGCGGCGCAGTCGGAAGGATCATCGAGTACTACGGCCCCGGGCTTGCCTCGCTTCTGTGCATGGACCGACATGTCGTCTGCAACATGGGCACGGAACTCGGCGCTACAACCTCGGTCTTTCCCTCCGACGACGAAGTTCGTGCCTTCCTGCGCCGCAATGGACGCGAGGAGGACTGGATCGAGTTGAAGGCCGACGATGCAGCAGAGTATGACGTCTACGAGGAGGTCGACCTGTCCACGCTCGAGCCCCTCATCGCGTTGCCGAGTAGCCCGGGCAACGTCGTACCGGTGGCTGAGGTAGCCGGAAGGCCGATCACCCAGGCCTACATCGGCTCGTCGGCCAACCCCGGCTATCGCGACTTCGCAGTCCCTGCGCAGATCCTGCGAACCCTCGGCAAACAGGTGCACCCGGAAGTATCACTTGATGTCAACCCGACCTCGAGGCAGATCCTCGAAAATCTCATCGCTCACGGGCACATCCTCAGCTTCCTCCATGCCGGAGCACGCCTGCACCAGGCGGGCTGCAATGGCTGCATCGGCATGGGACAAGCACCCGCCACGGAAGGGATCAGCCTGCGCACCGTGCCGCGCAACTATCCGGGGCGTTCGGGGACGACTGAGGACCGGGTCTACCTGTGCAGTCCGGAGACAGCCACCGCGTCCGCGATAACAGGGGTGATCAGCGACCCCCGCGATCTGGAGCGGCAGTTCGACATGACGTACCCGCGGCTTGGCGAGCCCGAGGAGCTCATCCTGAACTCCGAGATGCTGCTACCACCCTCGCCGCGCGAGCAGGCGCGCACGGTGCAGCTCCGGAAGGGGCCGAACATCGCGCCGATACCAGGCATGGACGAGCTCCCCGACGTGCTCGAGATCCCGGTCCTGCTGAAGGTCGGCGATGATCTCTCGACCGACGAGGTCCTGCCAGCCGGCACGCGGGTGCTCCCCTATCGCAGCAACATCCCCAAGATCAGCCGCTTCGCATTCCAGCCTGTCGACGAGACGTATCACGATCGAGCCTTGGAGGTACGTGACCTAGGGGGGCACGCCATCGTCGGCGGCAGGAACTACGGGCAGGGATCAAGCCGGGAGCACGCCGCGCTTGCGCCACGCTACCTCGGTTTACGGGTCGTGCTGAGCAAGGACTTCGCTCGGATCCACTGGCAGAACCTCGTCAACTTCGGCGTCCTACCCTTGTCTTTCATTCAGGCGAGCGACTACGACGAGTTCGACCAGGACGACGTGCTGCACCTCGTTCGTGTCCGGCAGGCGATCACGAGCGGGCATGACCTCGAGATTCGCAACACGACGAAGAACACGACGATCACGGCCCGCCATCACCTCTCGGAGCGTCAGGTCGAGGTCCTGCTCAAGGGCGGAATCATCAACTGGATGAAAGAACGCCTCAGCGTTCGTGAGCGAAGCGAAGTCGGCGAGCGCGAAGTGCAGGGGAGTTAGTCGTCCTCGCTCAACTCGAGGTCATCGTCCAGGCCGTACTTCCGCACCAGAGCAAGGTAGTCCCGCTGGTAGAAGAGCTTGCACCGCACCTGCGGGTGATGCTCGCGCAGCAGCCGCAGCTTCCGATTCTTCTTCGTAACAAGCCGCTGCTGCGAAGTGGTGATCTCGATGTAGAGGTCGAAGGCAGGCAGGTAGAAGTCTGGCCGGAACCATGCCGTCGGCTGGCCCTTCCCGTCCCAGCCGATGGGAAACTCGTCGGGCTCGTAATGCCACACCACACCGTAGAAATCGAGGAGTCGAGCGAAGCAGCGCTCAGAAACGTGCTGGAACCGGACCGCATCACTAGGTAACGGACCGTCAGAAGAGAGTCGTGGCGCACCTGTCGCTGCGAGCCGCTCGAGCAGACCAGTACTACCGAAGTCGGGTACCCCCGCCGCCGGACCCCGCACGGGAGCTGGCTCGGGACGGCGCAGCCTGAGGAAACGATCGCCGCCGTCCGATGTCAGATCCTCACGGTCCGATCCTCGACCGGCGATCACGGAGACTCCGATGCTAACTCGTGGCAGACGCCTGCCCGGCATCCGGGACCGTGGGGGTCTCCCTCGTCACTTCCTCATACGGGAACTGTGCCACCTCGCCCCGCAGCTCACTGACGACCGGACCGAGCGCGATCGCGAACACTCCCTGGCCGCGGGCCAGCAGATCGATCACCTGAGCATTGTCGTCGAGTGCATAGACCGTACTGCCGTCTGACAGCAGGGTGACATCTCCGGGGGTACGACCCCGACGCCGGAGCTCCTCCACCGCCTGACGCACGCGCTGGAGGGACACACCTGTGTCGAGGAGCCGCTTCATGACCCGGAGTTCGACGAGATCGTCGAACGAGTAGAGCCGCTGCGTCCCCGACCCCTTCGCGTCACGAACCGACGGAACAACGAGACCAGTTCGGGCCCAGTAGTCGAGTTGGCGGTAAGTGATGCCAACGATCTTGCACACGGTTGGGCCCCGGAATCCGACGAGGTGCTCATCGTCCTCGTCGAAGCGCAGCTGGCCTCCTGCCGTGCCCTGACTCGTCATCGGCCCGTCCTTCCCGTCGCCCTCGTGCCATACCGCTCACACCGGTGGAACTACGTCATTGAGGCTACGGGGAGCCGGGTCCACGTGTCAACGAAGTGGAGCGTTGAACCCACCCTGGGCTCCACGCACTGCATATCGCGCCTGTGGAGTGCATACCGCCCATTGGCACCACTCCGTCCCTTTCTGGGGCGCGGGAGGTGCCGCCATTCCTCCACACCGGCTACCGAACGAGGGGAGGGGGCGGTTACAACGACCGGTCGCGGACACTGTGCTTTCGAAAGGAAGCAGAGCCTGGGCAGCAGTACTGCCGGTAGAAATCGGTCCGCGTGTCTCGCGCCGCGGGTCGCGGCGTTACCCAAGACAGCGCCAGTGCCACGGCCCGCTACCAGCGGTGCTCACTCAGCGTGATTTCCCTCGTCCGGGGCGGAGGCGGCCTTGGTCACGGAACGTAGCGGCCCTGGCCGGCTGCCTCGTGACGGAGTGTGACGCCGGCCGGATGCGGCGGCGCTCGGGAGATGCCAGGGGTTGCTGGAGCTCGGCACGCCCGGCACGCCTGGACGGTAGAGAACCTCCAGGTCCGCCCGGGTGTGGGCTAGGTTTCCTCCTTGAAATCCTCTGGAGTCACGTCCTCGAGAAAGGCGCGGAACTGGCGGACCTGCTCCTCCGCCTCGACCTCGGAGCCCTCATCGGTGGCCTCAATCTCCAGACCCGCCTCGTCCATGACGTCCTCTGCAGCGAAGATAGGCACGTCCTCGAGCCGGGAGGCGATGGCGATGGCGTCGGAGGGCCGCGAGGAGACGGTGAAGGTTCGACCGTTCTGCACCAAACGCAGCTCAGCGTAGAAGGTGCCGTCGCGTAACTCGGTGACGTGGACGGCGTCGAGGCGTATGCCTAGATCGGTGAGCACGTCGACGATGAGATCGTGCGTCAAGGGCCGGGGTGTCTCGACGCCCTGCAGCGCGAAGGCGATCGCGGTCGCCTCGACAGCGCCGATCCAGATCGGGAGGTAACGAGTGCCGGTTTTCTCCTTCAGGAGGACGATCGGCTGATTCGCGGGCAGCTCGACCCGCACCCCGACGAGTTCGACCTCGATCACGCCTCGTCCCCGCTCCTTGAGCTTCGCTGGCCCTGCGGCGGACACTACCCGACGGCGAGGCCGCTGACAGGCGCCTAGCCGCTCTCTCTCTGCGGGATCGACTCGCGTTCGATCTGCGTGAGGCCAGCCTCAGGGCGTGCCGAGCGCAGCGGAAACCACCCCTTCGGGGTCGGTCTCGAGCGCTTGCAGATCGTGAACGGCGACCAGCGCGGGGACATTGCGGAGCCGCTCGGCGACGTCCAGTCCGTATCCCACCAGGAACTCGTCCCCGACTTCGAATCCGACCCAGTCGAGCGGCAAGTCGGCGATGCGACGCACGGATCGGTCCAGCAGGACACAGACCCTCAGCGACGCGGGTGAGCGGGCGGCGACGACTTGGAGCAGGTAGCTGAGGGTGAGACCGGTGTCAACGATGTCCTCGACCACGAGGACGTGCCTGCCGGCCACGTCCTGATCGAGATCCTTGAGAATGCGAGCGGTACCGCCCCTGCCGTACGCGCTGATCGCCAGGAAATCGACTTCGAGTGGGAGCGGAATGCGTCGCACGAGGTCAGCGAGGAAGAACGCCCCGCCCTTCAGCACGGTCACGAGCAGAGGGTTCGTACCGACGTAGGCACGTGTGATGTCAGCGGCCAACTCGGACACACGGTGCTGTAGGAGGGCTGGCGGTACCCGTACCTCTACCGAGGGCATCAGCGGAGGACCCTCGATCGGACCAGTGCACGACCGTGGGGGCGTGTGGCCGTTCCCCCACGCCGCTCGTCCCTATGGGGGCCGGCCAGGGCAGGTCGCCCGCCGGGCGGGGAGGGCTCGGCTCCCCCTATCGCCCAGAGGCCGGCTGCGGTCGCGGCCCTCATGGCGGCGTACGCCCGGTCCATCATCC
>JALZEO010000271.1 GCA_030862025.1 Actinomycetota bacterium
CCTTCCAGGCGCCGCTGCCAGGCGACGAGGGCGTGATCGTCGGCGGCGCCGCGGCCCTGCCGCGTTCGCGGGTGGACGCAGTGGTGTCAGCGGACGACGCAACGGCACGACGTCTGAGAAGCAAGTACCGGGCCGCGCTGGAGACCCTCGAAGAGCGCGGGAGACGGTAGTAGCGGCTTGGATCAGGCGCGGGCCTGCTTCTGTAGGGACGCGTCAGACCTTGCCGATATCCGGTCTGTCGCCGTCGCGCCCCCGCTCCAAGGCGCGAAGCGTACGGGTAGGAAGACGAAGACTTTCTGGCCAGCTTCGTACCCGGGCGGCAGGAGTCGCGCCCGACGGGGTCGAAGATAGGCACTAGGGCGCGGCGCGAATCGCGTAGCCGGGGAAAGGGGCACACCGGAACAGGGGGACCGCCGCCTCCCGCACGTGTTCGATTTGGGCGATCCAGGATGATAAGGAGTGCCTTGATGAAACGGAAGCATCCCAGACTCGTCGCCGCGTTCGGTCTGGCGACCATCGGTCTGGCACTCGGTGCACCGGGGACGGCCACCGCACATGGGCAACCACATGCGGTTCCCATCAAGCAGGCGACCTTCCACGGCCACGCGACCGGGACCTACCTGCACGCCCACCTACTGCAGAGCGCCACCGCCCGGCTCGTCAACGCCAACGTCGCCGGCTCGGCAGCAGCGGTGGACTACCCGAAGGGGCTGGCCCAGATAGCGGACGAGGTGGGTCGCATCGTCGTACCCACCCAGGCGGCCGGGAAGAACAGCTGGGGTCGGGGCGTCGCGCTCGAGGCCGGGCTCTTGGAGGAGTATCCCTCGGAAGAGGCCAGCCTGCTCTCCCTCGCGGGCGTCGCCACGCAGGCTGCGCCGCCCACGGTGGGAACCCCTGACGTCCAAGACATCAACCTCGACCTCGACCCGCTGCTCTACCTCTCGCTCCTTCGCGGCGAGGCTTCAGCGAACTGGGACTCGAACAATCCGTGCGTCTACAAGGCTCCCGGGGGGCCGCGCAACCCCCTCGGCCCGCCACCTCAGGACTACACGGCTGATTTCGGTTTCGGTCACGCCTCGGTCGCCAACGTCGAACTCTTGGACCTCGACTCGGGCGACGACGCCGAGCCGGGACTCGAAGGGCCGCTCCTCGCCACGAACGTGACGACGGGGCAGGGCATCAAGGAGCGTCCCGTGGGCTGGACGGCCTCACAGAGCTTCCTCGCGGGGCAGTACTCCGAGCCCGGGGCGATAGAAGGGAAGCCGCTCGCCCCCGATTACGGCCTCGTCTCCGAGACTCGGGCGACGCTGCTGCCGATCACACTCTTCACGGGAGGATCCGAGATCACCATCGAGGTCCTCGGTCCGTGGCGGCTGGTCGGTGCCGCCGGTGGTGTCCCGGGCTCCGCCTGGGTCCACTTCGGCCCCGAGGC
Source organism: Actinomycetota bacterium (assembly GCA_030862025.1). GTDB lineage: Bacteria > Actinomycetota > Nitriliruptoria > Nitriliruptorales > JAHWKO01 > JALYGD01. The sequence continues at coordinate 1,433 of JALZEO010000271.1, forward strand.
GAAAGAGCCCAACCAGCCCGTCCTCCGCATCAGCACCCGCTCGATCGATCCCCAGACCGGGGTGTTCACGGAGAACAACACCGACGTCATCACCGTCGAGCAACTGGTTGGCAACGAGGGCCTGCGCCTCGACCTGAGCCCGCTCCTGGTTCTCTCCCTCGGTGAGGGCCCGCGCGCCATCGGCAACGAGGACGAGGGTTCCGCCCCGACCGAAGCCGCCGACGGCACCAGGGTGTCCGCCGCCGCTGACATCCTGCGACTCGAGGTGCTCGAGGCGGCGGAGCAGCCGGGCACCGAGGTCGCAGAGATCCGCCTCGGCCACATGGAGGTCGAAGCGGAGGTCCCACGCGGTGGCCTGTCGTGCGAGCCGCCGCGGCCGCCTGTGGTCTTCCCGCCGACCGGCGACGACGAAGTCTCCGACTCGGAGAGGGAAGTCACTGACCTCCTGCCGGCGATCGATCAGCCCGCGGGTCAGGAGGCCGGACAGGTGACCGGTCGTCAGGAGACAGGCCAGGAGTCGCTGAAGGCAGAGTCCGTTCGGCGGCAGCTGCCACCCAGTCTCCGCGCGTTCGGTCTCTTCAGCGCGGTGGTCGCGATTCTCGTCTCGAGCGGTGCCTTCCTCTTCAGGAGGTGGTCGCGCTCCTAACGCTGAACTAGCGCAAGCATTCGCGCCGGCGTCCGTTTGGGCGCCGGCGCGAACACATAACGGGGCGGGGGGGACGGGAGCGACGTCCCTGGAGGAGAGGGTCTGGACGGGAGGCAGACGTCGAGAGCTGAAGGAAGCCCGTCGTCGTCACCCCAGACGAGCATGCGACCTTGCGGGGAAGGCCGTGGTGCTACCGGCCGGCGCCCTCGAGGGTCAGGTGAAGGCCGCGGAGCTGCTCGACGTCGGCTGGTGTGCCCACCCCCAGGCCGATCTTCAGGGCGAGAAGCACCGCGAGGTCAAACTGACCCTTCGCCTCGGTATGCGTCTCTGCCATGCGTCTCCCAGTCGCGTTCCTGACAAGGTCAGGATGGGGTAGCGGCGTTGCGTAGGCGACCCCTGACCGTGCGAACGGTGGTAACCGGCCGGGCAGAGGGCCCCTGGCTAACGTTCGGTGCGTGGACCTTGACGAGCTGGAGCAACAAGCGCGGGCGGTCATGGCCCCCGGCGCCTTCGACTACTACGCGGGCGGAGCGGAGGACGAGATCACGCTCGTCGACAACACCACGGCGTGGCGACGGATGCGCGTGCGCTACCGCGTGTTGCGGGATGTTTCCCAGGTTTCGACTGAGACCACCGTGCTGGGTACCCGGCTGACAGCGCCGGTGCTCGTGGCGCCGCTCGCCTATCAGAGGCTCGCCCACGACGAGGGAGAGGCGGCGACCGCCCGCGGTGCCGGGATGGCCGGCTCCCTCATGGTCGTCTCGACGCTCGCCACCATCGCGCTCGAGGAGGTTGCGGCCGCCGCGCCCGATGCACCCCGCTGGTTTCAGCTCTACGTTCACAAGGACCGCGGCTGGACTGCGGAGCTCGTTGACCGTGCCGTCGACGCCGGATACCTCGCCGTCATGCTCACCGTCGACCTGCCCGTACTGGGCCATCGCAGACGCGACGAGCGCAACGACTTCGCGCTGCCCGAGGGCATGGAGATGGCGAACATCGGCAAGGCCATGCCCGATGTCGAGGGCTCAGGCCTGGCCCGCTACGCGACGGAGGAGATCGACCCGAGCATCACGTTCGACGACATCGGCTGGTTCGCGGAGCGCTCTGGCCTCCCCGTGGTCGTGAAGGGGATTATCCGCGGTGATGACGCGGCCGCGGCCATAGAGGCGGGTGCGACGGCTGTCAGCGTGTCGAACCACGGAGGCCGTCAGCTCGATACCTCCCTCGCGACCGCCGACGCCCTGCGGGAGGTCGTGGACGCCGTGGCGGGTCAGGGCGAGGTCTACGTCGACGGGGGGATCCGACGCGGCACCGACGTCGTGAAGGCGGTAGCGCTGGGAGCCCGCGTCGTGCTCCTGGGCCGCCCCGTGCTGTGGGGCCTGGCGACCGGCGGGTCGGATGGAGTACGAGCCGTCCTTGACCACTTTCGGAGCGAGACCGCCCGCAGCCTCGCGTTGTGCGGGGCGGCCTCCGTTGCGGACCTCACTCCCGATCTCGTGGGTTGACCTGGACGCTGCTGTATGGCGGCGAGGCGACAGGGCTCTATACTCGGCGCCACGACAGAAAGGAGGTGGTCCAAAACATGTCTTCTGGTAGTCATAACGTGACCGTCGAGGTGACGAGGCGTTAGACACGTCCCGGTCAAAACGAATCCCACCTCGTTACTCGCTCGCACGTCAGTGAGAGCTGGTCACGCTCACCG
>JALZEO010000278.1 GCA_030862025.1 Actinomycetota bacterium
CGCGGAGCCCGACGCCTCAAGGGCTATACGCGCGAGGAGATCCTCGGCGAGCACTACTCCATCTTCTACACGCCCGATGATCGTGAAGCCGGGCTCCCCGATGCCCTGCTCACGCGAGCCGAGCACGAGGGATCCGTGCGGCATAGTGGATGGCGAGTTCGCAAGGGCGGGACGCGGTTCTGGGCCGATGTTGTGATCACGCCCCTCCGGAACAGGAGCAGCGGCGAGCTCATCGGCTTCGCGAAGGTGATCAGGGACCTCACCGATCGCCACCAGATGGAGGTCGCGCTCCAGCGAGCGCTCGCGCGTGAACGTGAGGCGGCCGTGGAGCTCAGCCGGCTCAACGACCTCCGTACTCAGTTCCTGGCAGGCATCGCCCATGACGTCAGGACGCCGGTCATCGCGATCCGCGACCTGGTGGACCTGCTCCTCGGGAGCCTGGCGGGAACGGGCGACGATGAGGGCGACATCGACCTTGAAGATGCCCTCACGTTGGTCGCCGACAACGCCGACCAGCTCGAGGAGCTGACCCGGCAGCTCGCCGAGTTCGCCCTGCTCGAGCGGCCGCAGATCGAGCTGGCTCCCGAGGCCCTGGACCTGCCAACGGCCGTTCAGCATTGCATCGAGCCGCTCCGGAGGACGCTGAGTCACGTCGAGCTGGAGATCGACGTCGAAGGGGTGGTGGAGGCGGACCCGGTCGCCTTCAGACGAATCCTCACCAACCTGCTCACGAACGCGGTACACAACGCGCCGAAGGGATCGACCGTTCGCGTCGCGTCCCGACAGCGTAACGGGGAGGTGGAGATCAGCGTGGCAGACGAGGGGCCGGGCATCCCCACGGACCAGCTCGACTTGCTGTTCGAGGAATTCTACCAGGGGCCGTCACCTCAGAGCTCGAGGCGGGGCTTCGGTCTGGGGCTGGCGATCGTGCGCAATTACGTGCAGCGCCACGGAGGCCTCGTCTGGGTGGAGAGCACGCCCGGCGCGGGAGCCACCTTCCGGTTCACGCTCCCCGCAGCGACAGCCTGACTCGGCGAGGCATATCTCCGTGACGTCGCACGGTCACAGCCAGCGGGTCTCCAGGATTGTCGCAGCTGCACAACTCGTCACGATTCGAAGCGCCACGTCACCGTCCTGCCAACGCATCAGGCTGGGTCACCCTCCGCCGACGTCTTCCGGATTGCGTCCCCTGGCCGCACCAACCCCCCGACAACCACACTGGCGTTGATCCCACGCAGGTTGAGCTCGTTCCCGAGGTCGGAGTTGACGAACCGCAACGCGTCGACACCGAATCGGCTCGCGAACTTCTGGCACCCTCGGTGAGGTTGGTCGCTCACCTCGATGACCGCCGAGCCCAGGGCCAGACGAGTGCCGGGTGGGAGGTTGTCACAGCTGAGATCGAGATCGACGTAGAGCTGGTCGCCGGCGAGCTGCCACCGCTCGGCACTTCCGGCCACCAAAGCGGCGACGCGCGCGTTCATGAGCGTGAGCTGGCGGCCCGGGTTAGGGCCACGAGACCTGGTGCGGCTACTCCCGCGCGTCCACCATGAATCGCCGAGGAGGCCGTGGCGGCAGTCCAGCACGGCTTCGGCGAGCATCTCCCGTTCGTTCTCCGCGGGACGCCGGACGATGAGCTCGACTCGCCCCTGGTCCTTGGGCGAGCGGCGGATGCGGGCCAGGCCGGCTTGCAGCACGTTGAGCTCCACATGATCCATGGTGCACAGCATGCCCGGGAAGTGGCGCGGGGGCAGGGCGACGTTCGTGTAGTAAGTTCCCGATCTCCAGAGCAGCCGTACCACGTCGTGACCACGCCGTTTGCCGTGAACGCCATCTGCCACGTCATCCCACTATGACGCCAGGGTCGGTTCTCTTGCTGCATGGCGCCGGCAGCGGCCCTGGGATCTTCGATGGTTGGCGGCGGCACTTCCCCGACTCCCGTCTCGCGACCGTCGATCTTCAGGCGGGGCTGGAGGTCGACACGGCGAGCATGGAGGACTACGCGCGCCGAGCCGTGCACGAGAGTCGAAGGAGCCTGCCTCCCATTCTGCTCTGCGGGTGGAGCATGGGGGGACTCGTAGCGATGATGGCCGCCAGAAACCTCCGTCCCGGCTGGTTGGCCCTGCTTGAACCAAGCCCCCCGGCTGAGGTGCAAGGGTTTGATGAGAGCGTCGACCCGGGCCCGGGCGCGTTTGATCCTGAGGCCGAATACGGACCGTTCCCAGCAGGCGTCGAGGCGCGGCCGGAATCTCGCCGCGCCCGATCCGAGCGCAAGCGCGGTATCTCCATTCCCGCCCTTCCGTGCCCGACCCTGGTTGTCTACGGTCGCGATTTCCCCCACGACCGTGGACGTCGGATAGTCGAGACCTACGCTGCCGATGCGCTCGAGCTGGGCGACCTCGATCACTGGGGACTCGTTCTGGAAGATCGCGTACCGGCGGAGGTCAACAGATGGGTAGCCAGAACACCACCAGCGTGAGGTGGCCCAGTCGACTTGGGAAACTGAAACACCCGACGGGCGCACGTCCAACGGGGGCGTCGAGGTGGAGGATGACCTATGCGATTGCGTGGCCACGTTCGACTCCGCGTCGCCGCCCTCGCGCTGGCGGCTCTCTCACTTGCTGGCGCTACGGCTTGTGGAGAGGAAAACGGGGAGGACGAAGACGGTCAGGTGCAGGAAAACGGCGAGGAAGAAGAGCAGTAGGGCCGCGTGTGGCGGGGTCAGACCGGATCAGCGGTGACGAGCATCTCTCCCCACCGCTGACCGAGATACGGCAGCAGGTAGGGCCACCAGTGCTCGCCCGCCTTCCCCGCCCGGACCACGAGCCAGAACGCGGGTGGTGGCACTTTCGGCGTCGCGCTGAGTGTGAGACCGGCCTCCCGCGGGGTGCGGTCCTGTTTCGCGGCGTTGCAGCGTCGACACGCCGCCACGACGTTCTCCCAGTGGTGGGGGCCACCGCGGCTGCGCGGGATGACATGGTCGACATCTTCGGCCGGCGCGCTGCAGTACTGGCAGCGCCCCCCGTCGCGCAGGAAAACTGCACGCCGAGACAGACCAGAATGCGTCCGACGCGGCACACGTACATAGCGAGTGAGCCGCACTACGGTAGGCGCTCGCAGCATCAGCCGCTCGGAACGGAACCACGCGCCGTCCTCATGGATCACTTCGGCTCTGCTCGAGAGCACGAGCACAACTGCTCTGCGGGCGGAGATGACCGCGAGCGGTTCCATCGAGGCGTTGAGCACGAGGGCTGGTCTGGCCGAGGGCGGAGACGAAGGCGCGCGGCGGGGCGACAGGCTGGACGTGCCTGCTGCACTCGACGCACCCAGGTCGGCCACGTGGAGTCTCCCAATGGTCGCGGCGAGTCTAGGCACCTCCATAGGTCTCCGTCGTGTCGGAGAGCCCGAGCAGGCCTCCGTACCAGATCGCTGCCAGGGTTCGGACGATTTCCCGGGGCGCCTCTCCGGAGAGGTGCTCGTTGGCGTACCCCTCGACCATCGCGACCAGCGCGCTCGCCGCGGCTCTCGGGTCATGTCCGCCGGGTTCGGCCACCGGTGCCAGGTTGGCTGCGACCTTCTCGACGAATCCCGCGCGCAGCTCGGTGCGCAGCGTGGCAAAGTCGGCATCTACAGCCCCAGCCTCGTTCCAGGCTCGCATGACGTCGGCCTCGTCGGCGTGAACGGCGAGGAACTCGCCGATCACCCGTTCGAGCGCGGCCCGCACGTCGGGGCCTTCCCAGGGAGCGGCGAGGACCTGCTCGAGGCGGGCCGCCGCCGCCTCGACGAGGTCGGAGAGGACGGCGGCCTTGTTGTCATAGTAGGTGTAGAAGGTGCCGTGGCTGACGTGGGCCCGGCTTACGATGTCCTCGACCCGCGCGTTGGCATAGCCGATCTTGGCAAAGACGTCGCGTGCTGCGTCGCGCAGGCGGACAGCGGTCTCGCGGCGGCGCCCACTCGTCGTCACTCCGACTGCCCGTCCTAACGCCTGCCTTCACCACCACCGCCGTGGACTCATGCCGGCCAGCGGTATCAGCGTACCGAGGGAGCTTGTGTGAGAACCTCCATTCACGTCGCCTGCGGCGGCGCCCCGGTCGCGGTGGTCGACCACTCAGCTCGCGTCACGACGACAGTGGGCTGGCTACCATGCTCGGGGCCGGCCGCGATGCTCGTGCCGGTGACACCTCTCACCGGGTCAGACGGGGTGGTAGTGGCGAAGATGGCAGCCGGGGTGGCGCGCGGGCGCCGTCCTCGGCTCGATCTCGACGCCGTCATCGAAACGATCGAAGCGATCGAGAGCAACGTCCGCTCGGTGGTCGAGGGCAAGCCCGGGATCATCCGGCTCGCGGTCGTCGCACTGCTCGCCGAGGGGCACGTCCTGATCGAGGACGTGCCCGGCGTAGGCAAGACCCTGCTTGCCAAGGCGTTGGCGCGCTCCATCGACTGCTCGGTACAGCGCATCCAGTTCACGCCCGACCTGCTGCCTTCCGACGTGACCGGCGTGAGCATCTTCAACCCCGACACGGGCGAGTTCGAGTTCAAGCCGGGTCCGGTGTTCGCGAATGTCGTGCTCGGCGACGAGATCAACCGGGCTGGTCCCAAGACGCAGTCGGCCCTGCTCGAGGCCATGGAAGAGCGCACCGTCACGGTCGACGGCATCACCTACGCCCTCGGCGTGCCTTTCCTCGTCATGGCGACCCAGAACCCGATCGAGCTCGACGGGACCTATCCCCTGCCCGAGGCACAGCGCGACCGGTTCATGATGCGACTGGCCATCGGCTATCCGAGCGTCGAAGCCGAACTCGACATCCTCCGCAGGCACGGGCAAGGCGATCGTCTGGCCACCCTGGGCCCTGTCACCGACGCCGCGACCGTCGCTGCGATCATCGAGGTCCTCCGGCAGGTCTACGCCACCGAGAGTGTGGAGCGCTACATCGTCGCCCTCTGTCGCGGGACGCGTGCCCACGAAGATGCGGAACTTGGGGCCTCGCCCCGAGCATCGCTCGCACTCCTGCGCGCGGCCCGGGTGTACGCCGCAACGCGAGGTCGTGACTACGTGATCCCCGACGATGTGAAGAGGCTCGCACCACACGTGCTACCCCACCGTCTCATTCTGCGTCCGGAGTCGCAGCTGGCCGGGCGGGACGCCGCGGAGGTCGTCGCCGACGTCGTCGACGGTGTTCCCGCCCCCATCGAATAGCCCCGTCAGCTGATGGGGCCGGGGATGCTCACAGATCGCGGCAAGCTCCTGTTGCTGACCGCTGCTGCGCTGTGGCTGATCGGGCGCTCCTTCGGGATAGATGAGGTCTCCATGGGCGCGCTCGCCTGCCTCGTCCTGGTCGGGGTCGGGACGCTTTTCACCTACCTGGCAGCGGTCCGCCTGGCCTCCCACCGTCGTATACACCCCATGCGGCTGTGGTATGAGGAGAGGGCCTCGGTGGACCTCGAGATCCGGAACGAGGGCTGGCTGTCGACGGCCCTGCTGCTGCTCGAGGACGAGATCGCGGCCCCTCTCGCCGCCCCTGCCAGGTTCGTCCTCGACCCGCTCGCGCCCGGCCAAGGGGCTCACATCAGCTATGAGATAGCGGGCCGTCGGCGCGGCCTGCACGCGGTCGGGCCTGCACGCGTGCAACTGCGCGACCCATTCGGAGTGGCCCAGCGAACGATGCGTCTCGGCGAGATCGAGGAGGTCCTGGTCTATCCGCCGGTGTTGCCCCTGCCCTCGATCCTGCCGCGCCTGGGCAGGCTCGGCACGGCGACTGAGGGCGCGGTCAGGCCCCTGGTCACGAGCGGCGAGTTCGCGAACGTACGCGAGTACGTCCGCGGCGACGACCTGCGCAAGGTGCACTGGAAATCAACCGCGCACCGCGGGAAGCTCATGCTGAAGCAGGAGGAGTCCCCGCTCGAGGTACAGGCGACGCTCGTACTCGATGCGCGGCGCGCTGCTCACCGCGGTAGCGGACCGACCTCCACCTTCGAGATGGCGGTGACCGCAGCGGCAAGCGCCGGTTACCATCTCTCGGAACGTCGCTACCAGCTCCGGTTCGTCTCCGACCCACTCATTCCTCCGGCTGCTCTGAGCTGGGAACTCGTCCTCGAGCAT
>JALZEO010000341.1 GCA_030862025.1 Actinomycetota bacterium
CACTCAAACGGCTCAAGCTACGACAGGTACGCCACATTGCCCCCGAGGTGCTGCGCACGGCCAAGACCCAGCGCTGGGCCCCCGAGGAGCTGCTGCGCACCCTGGTCGAAGCCGAAATCGCCTCGCGTGACGAGGCGAACCTGGCCAACCGCCTCCGCGCCGCCGGCTTCCCCGTCGTGTACGAGCAGTAGCCCATCCACTGGGAGCTTCCACCGGCTGTGCCGACCGACGAGCGTCGACGCGTCAGGGCGCCGTGATTCCGGCGTTCACCTGGGCCCGCCACCTCGAAGAGAGGATGGCAGCCGGCCCGGCGTGGCACGGTCACGACCTCGTCTTCTGCTGGTCGGACGGCCGGGCGATCCACCCGACCGCGTCTCGACCTGGTTCCTACGCCACTGCCGCTCTCTCGAGCTACCAAGAGACCGGCCCTCACGGGCTGCGACACTCATATGCCACAGCAGCGCTCAGAGCCGGCGTAGGCCCTCACGTCATCTCCAAACGCCTCGGGCACGCCGACGTCGCAACCACCCTTTCCATTTACTCGCACGTGTTGTCGATGACGATGAGACGGCTGCCGAGGTTGCCGCGCATGCCATCTTCGGTTTGTGATCAAATCGTGATCACGGTGGTCCCGACAACGCGAGACCTGCGGGACGCTTCACGCGTTTCCGCAGGTCAAAGTGGTGGGCGAGAGAGGACTTGAACCTCCACCCCCTCTCGGGGACACGGACCTGAACCGTGCGCGTCTGCCTGTTCCGCCACTCGCCCTTGGGCCGGCGCTAGGACGCCGGGGCACTCGATAGTACCCTCCGCGAGCGCCTCGACGTTTCTGCGAAGAGATCGGCTGGGAGCCATTTTCAGCCTCGGCCGCCCGCCTGTTTTGGGCTTCGGGGGACTCAATCTCGTACCGCAGGCTTCATTTCGGAACGTAGCGACCACGCTACCCATTTGGCCAGGGGGCCGTTCCGGCCTGCTGGGTATCCTCAGAGGGTAGGTCGTCACTTGGCGCCGCGGGCGACGGGTTCACGTTGCTGTGGGGGGTGAAACGCGGACCCGTTGAGCTCGGCAGCGCGGTCTCGTGCACGTCGCCACGCAAACTGACCGAAGGCGGATTGCGTGTTGAGTCATTTCGAGCGGCGTCTGGAGAGCGCCGTAGAGGGCTTTTTTGCCCGCGCCTTCCGATCCGCCCTGCAACCGGTCGAGCTGGCCAAGGCGCTGCGACGCTATGCTGAGGACAACCAGCACGTTACCGAAGCGGGCGTTATCGTCCCGAATCTGTACCGCTTCCTGCTGAATCCTCGTGACGTAGAACGTCTGGCCACTTTGGGTGATCGACTCAAGCGCGACCTCGCGGAGGCCGTCGCCCAGGCTGCTCGGGAACGCGGCTGGCGGCTGCGTGGACCCGTGGTGGTGCGGATCGAGGAGTCCGATGAGGTGAGGTTCGGCACCTACGAGCTGGCGGGACGGGTCGAGTCAGTGTCCCTCGACGCAACCGGAGCGGTTCCTGCCTTCCGTGGCAAACGGTCGGAGAGCAGTCGCGAACGGTATGCGTTGCGTGTCGTGCGCGGCGGCAAACAGGGTGCGGAAGTCAAACTCGACGATGCCCGCCTTCTCGCGGGCCGTCATCCGGACTGCGACATCGAACTCGACGACCCCACCGTGTCGCGGCAGCATGCTGCCTTTGTCCGCCGCGGTGGGGACTGGTGGGTCATCGACCTCGAATCCACGAACGGCACCCGGGTCAATGGAGCCGACGCCACCGAGCACGTGCTTCAGCCAGGGGACAGGATCGAGCTCGGCCAAGCCGTCGTGGAGCTCGTGGAGGTGTAAGTGCCCGTTGCGCTGCTCACGCTGTTGAAGCTGGTCCTTTTGGCCCTGCTCTACCTGTTCTTGTTCCGGCTGGCGCGTACGGTGGCTGTTGACCTTTACGGTACGCGACGTCGGCAGACTCCCAGCCCTCCCCGCCCAGCGGTGGCCGAACCGGCGCTGCGACGCAATCGTCGTCCACCTCGAGAGCTCGTCGTCCACCCACCGGACGGACGGCCCCATGTCGTGCCACTCGAGGCCCAGACGGTCACGCTTGGGCGAAGCGAGCGGATGACCGTAGCTCTCGAGGACGTGTACGTCTCGGACGAGCACGCCCTGGTCGCACCAGACGACAATGGCTGGGTCGTGCGGGACCTGGGCTCGACAAATGGGACCTATCTGAACGGCGCGAAGGTGACCCAGCCGACGCAGATCGCGGCCGGGGACCAGCTACGGCTCGGCAAGACGCGCGTCGAGGTACGCCGGTGAGAGGCCTCGAGACGGCAGCGGCCACCGATAAGGGGCGGGTGCGATCGCGCAATGAAGACGCGTACTGGGTCGGCGAGTGCGCCTTCGGGGTAGCCGATGGTATGGGGGGCCACCTCGCGGGAGACGTCGCCTCCGCGACTGCTCTGCTGCCGGTGCAGGCCCTCGACGGCAAAGTTTTCCCTGACGCTCCCACCGCTCAGGCCGCGCTGCTCGATGCCATCCTCGCCGCGAATGCGGCGGTTGTCCGCAAGGCGGCGAACGAGCCCAGTCTCTACGGCATGGGCACGACCCTGACGGCGACCCTCGTTGAAGGCCGCCGTCTACACGTCGCCCACGTGGGGGATTCACGGGCCTATCTGCTGCGCGAGGGCAGTTTCACGCAGCTCACGCGCGACCACACCCTCGTGGCA
>JALZEO010000348.1 GCA_030862025.1 Actinomycetota bacterium
GCGTGTGGGGACGCCGAGCTTGCGCAGGATCGCCGAGACGTGGTGGTCGACCGTCTTCGTCGAGAGGAACAACCGCTGGGCGATCTGGGCGTTGTGGAGGCCCCCTGCGAGGAGGGCGAGCACCTCGACCTCCCGAGGGGTGAGATTCGCAGGGTTGCGGCGGGTGGTGGGACGCGGCCCACGTGGCACCCCGCGAACGCCGCGCTTGCGCAGTCGGCGGGCGACCGTCTCCGCCGCGGCGTGGGCGCCCAGCCCCTGCAGCTGGTCCAGTGCGCGCAGCAAGGGCTCCTCGACGTCGGCGTCGGCGAGCGCCAGCGCGGCCTCATAGGGACAGCCCAGTTGCAGCCACAGCTCGGCCGCCCGCGCCCAGTTCCCGGCGATCTGGGCCGCATAGTGCTCAGGCACACCGTTCGGGATGGCGTCCGGGGCCCCGGCGCGCCAACGCCAGAACGCGAGCTCCCCGAAGGCCCACCCTGCGTGCAGTTGCAGCGCGAGTTGGAACGTTTCCTCGGTCGCTTCCACGACCGCCTCTGGTCGGCCTTCGAGCCAGGCGGCCTCGGCCCTCGCCGCGGCCAGTGGCGCCGCCCGCAGGAGCTCGTCAGCGGGGGCCAGCGTCAGGGCCTCGTCGAGCGCCTGCCACACGCCCGGCTCGCCTCGACGGGCGCGGACCAAGCCGACCACGGGGAGCGCGAAGACGCGGTACGGCTTGGTGTCCTCCTGGAGGGCGGCCTGGGCTGAGGCCAGCGCATCCGTCCAATGCCCCAGGTCAAGCTGGAGGCGGGCGCGCTGGGCGAGCTGAATGAGTCGGTAGTTGCCCAGGTCCCGTTCGCTGGCGTACTCGATCCCACGCGTCAGCACGTCCTCGGCCAGGTCGTAGGAGCGTATGCGGACCGCCGCGATGGCCAGCAGGCTGAAGGCCCGCCCCGCCGCCTCCTCGAACCCAGCTTGCAGCGCGAGTTCGAGACTGCGCTCGAGCTTGTCCCGGCCCGCCGCCAGTCCATTGAGGAGCTCATGGGTACCGAGGTTGGTCAGGGCGTGACACAGGATCTCCGGCTCATCCAGGCGTTGTGCCAGCTCGACCGCTCGCGTCCCCCACGCGTAGACCGCTTCGGCGTCCTCCTCGAACATCGCCTGGGTGCTGTAAGCCCAGGCGAGCTCGCGGCCGGCCGGCAGCCGCTCGAGCAGCTCCGCGGCCTGCCGACCCGACTCTTTGGCCTGACGTACCTCACCGACGTAGAAGCGCAGGCGCGACAGTCGGCGTAGCGCATCGCCCTCCTCACGCACGTCGCCGGCACTGCGGTGCAGCTTGAGCGCGCGCTCCTCGGCTTCGATCGCCTCGGAGAACTGGCCCGTCAGGTAGCACTCCTGCGCCCGGCCCTCCAGCAGCCGGACCAGCGTCTGCGGCTGGGCGGCGTCGGCGAAGCGGAGCGCGCGTGCGTACTGGGCGGCGGCCTCGCGGTGGGCTCCGAGCGACGAGGCCCGGGCAGCGGCGGCCGGGGCGTAGCGCAGCACCGCCTCCGCCTCGTGCGCGGCCTCCGCGTGGTGAGCCAGGCGAGCGAAATCTGGAGCGCCGGCAGCAGGGACGGCCAGCGCCGCGAGCATCGCGCGGTGCAACGACAGGAGCCGGGCAGGCGGCAGCGACTCCTCGACGGCTAGGCGTGCGAGCTCGTGACGGAACGAGACACCGCCCGGGACGGCAACGAGCATGCCCGCAGCCACGCATTCGTCGAGAAACGTGATGTCCTCGGCGCCGAGCGCCTCCAGAAGCCTCAGTTCGGCTTGGCCGGGGACGATCGCGACCGCCTCCAGCACCGTGTTTGCTCCGGGGCTGAGGCGCGCGGCACGGGCGAGCACCGCATCGCGCACGCTGGCCGGGACCTCCCGTTGTCCCGCCGCGAGCGCCTCTGTCACGAAGAACGGGTTCCCACCGGTCAAGCGGTAGAGCTCGTCGACATCCAAACCGCGTGTTTGCGCGAGCTTGCCGACCGCCGCTGGCGACAGCGGCTCGAGCTTGAGCCGCTCGATCGCCCCGCCGATCGGCAGCTCCCCGAGGACGAGCCGAAGCGGATGTGCCCGTGCGAGCTCGTCATCACGATACGTTGCCAGCACGAGCGCGCTGACGTGGTCGATTCGGCGCCCCAGCAGGCGAAGCACGTCGAGCGTCGCTTGGTCCGCCCAATGGACATCCTCCACGACGAGGATCGTGGTCTTGTGGGCTGCCAACTCGCTCATCAGGGCCGCCACGACTTCGTGCGGTCTGGCCCCTGACGCCACCAGCTCTCCCAGCTCGCCTCCCGTCGTCTCGGCGATGGTCATGAACGGCCCCAGCGCACGCGGTGTGAACAGCGCCTCGCAGGCACCCGAAAGGACCCTGGCGATGCGCTCGTGCTCGGCGCAGAAGCGACGCACCAGCGTCGTCTTCCCGACCCCCGCCTCGCCTCCCACCAGGACGAGCCGCCCGCCAGCTCCACTACGGACGGCGGCGAGTGAGGCTCTCAGGGCGGCCAGGTGGGAAGACCGTTCGAGGAGCTCGTTTCCCTTGGGAGTGGCGCTCAGCCGCGGATCCACGCCCTTCGGTCCAAGCTCACCGACTGACATTCCACCCTCGCAGGATCAGGACGACGAGCGGGCGTCTCGGCCGCGCAGGACTTCTTCGACTCGCGAGAAGCGGGTCTGTGGCGCCGGCCCTTTCAACCGCCGCGTTTTGGCCCTTCCGTGGGCGGTTGCACCGCCTTCGATTCACCCTCCGTGTCCTCTCGGCGCCCGTTCCGCGCCGCGTTGTCCGCAAGCCGCGGTGACAGGCCGCTACCGGTCATCTTGGAGCCGGAGAGGGTCGTTGTCACCTCTTTGACCTCGGCAAGCCCGTCTCCCGGGGGTGTGGTTCATGCGTTAGCCACGTTTGGAGAAGGAACGACTGCGTCAGCCTTACGCGTTGTTCGCCTCGACGAGCTCACTGACCGGGTGCTGTCGTTCGTATCCGAGATCCCCAGCGACGCCTTCGTCGGCATGACCGTGGGCTCCTTCTTTTCCCTGTCTCCCTGCCGGTGGGACTAGTTGGTTTCAGATTCGATGCATTTGGCGTACTGAGAGCACGTCGTATGCGCGCCTGACCCGAGCGGTCCTTTCCTGGACTCCTAGTTGGCCGCGGCGAGGGCAACGGGGGAAATGGCAGCGCCGACAGCACCGACCGACCGAAGCTGGTCGCGGAAACATCGAGATCGCATCTCCTCGACGGCCGCCTCTTGGCCCACTTTGCGATGATGAGCCGCTGGAGGGGCACGAGCAGGGCGCCCGAGGCGACGAGCGTCGCGATCATGCCGGCGACACTGAGCGCTGCCCAGATCTTCAAGTCACCGGTCCACGCAGATGCCGGGCACGGCGACCTTCTGGAACAGATGCGGTGCTGCCACCGTCAAGTCGGGATAGCGGGCCCAGGTGTCCTGGCACTTGGGATCGCTGAAAGCGGTCCTGAATGACTCGACAGACTCCCATACGGCGAGGTTGAGGAAGGTTGAGCTGCCCGCCACATCGCGGTGCAGCCGGGTTGAGATGAAGCCGGGCTTGGCCTTGAGATGGGCGGCGTCTGTTGTCCATGCGTCGAAGAGGGCGTCGGCGTCCTCGGCGGAAACCTGGAAGGTGTTGACGAGGATGACGGGACCGACCTCCTCAGCCAATTGATCGAATAGCGTCACGTGCTTGTCCATCTCGACCCGTTGCAACATGCTCATGCTCCTTTCACGGGATTGAGCTGTGGTCAGGGCAGACCGCTGGCCTTGACGCGCCCAGGTGTATTCAGGGTGACTGCGTCTCCATGGAACTCTTGGGCCGTTCGAGTTCGATCCGAAGGTGACGCAGGACCGCTAGTGCCTGACGGATGTCCCCCTCGTCAAACGGAATCGTTTCCGCCAATCGGTTGGCCCAGGCGACCTGGGCGCGACTGATCTCCTCGAGCACCTCGTGTCCGAGGGGGTGAGCCGCACGAGCTTGGCCCGCCGGTGGGCGGGGTTGCCGACGTATTCCACGAGACGGTCGCGCGCCAGCCAGTCGGTCGTGCGCTGGACGCTCTGCCGTGCCAGGCCTCGCTCTCGGGCGCTGACTTGTTGTTCTCGCTCCGCTCCCAGCGGTGCCGAGCTGGCATCTCTGGCAACCACTGCGGGCCCCGTTCACGCCCTTCACGAGCGTGGCCACTTCAAAATGCGTAGCTGGCTGGCTAGTTGGAGGCGACGGCCAGCGGCGCGTGTAAGGGCCAAAAGCTACGGCGTTCCGCAGCTCGCATATTCCTCCGTAAGAGCCTTCTCCGATTCACCAACCAATCCTGCCCCGCCCGCCGCTTCTAGACTCACCAAAGCTTGGCGGTTCTGAGTTCATCGCTTCGGGAGTCACACCGCTAGCGAACGCTCCAGCGCAATTGTTCGACCGTGCCGGAGCATCAGCCAATGCCGTTCCTGCCCCGATACCCAAAGCCAACGCCATGACCACGAGTCGAGCCGCGGATGACCGAAACACGTCCCTCTCCCTCTTTAAGCCGGTGCCGGAGGGCTCTCGTCGGCCAGGTTTCGCTGCTCTTGCTGGCTTGGGTTGCCTGTCGGCCTGCATGAAGCTCCTCGTGGTGGAGCCGAACGCTACCGCCCACCTTGTTATGGGAGAGGAACGAGGTAGGAC
>JALZEO010000007.1 GCA_030862025.1 Actinomycetota bacterium
GAGGGGTTGATGACCCGGAGCATGCGGTAGACGTCGAAGGGCGACGCCGTCGTGTGCAAGGCGAAGCGCTGACTCGGGACCACCTGGAAGACGTCACCCGCGGCAATGTGCTCGAGCGCCTCCTCCACCATGCGTTCGTACTCACCCGGTTCGAGGTTCGAGGGCACGTCGTCCACCGGCCGGGGCGCCGGCGGGGACACCGGTCGAGAACGCGTCGCAGCGGCGAGCCGCGCCACGATCCCATCGTTCGCAACCACCGCCTCGTCGTATTGCGCCTCCGGTTCAGGCCCGACCACGACGTTGGTGGCAACCGTCAACGTCTGACGCAGATGGTCGAACGCGACGACGTGTCGCGGAAAGAGCATGAGGACGTCGGGCAGGCCGAGATCGTCCTCGGTAGTGGCGGGAACCCGCTCGATCTCCCGCACCGCCTCCCAGCCGATGTAGCCGACGGCGCCTCCATGTAGCGGCGGCAGATGTTCGAGCGGCGGGGCAGCGAGGCCCTGGACTGCAGCGTCGAGCGCCTCGAGCGGGCCCTTGGCTTCCTTCGCCCGGGCCGGAGGCTCGCCCTCCCAGGCCACCGCACCATCCTTGCCGCGCAGGATGAGGAAGGGGTCGACTCCGACGAAGGAATGGCGGCCCCAGCGCTCGCCGTGCTCGGCGGATTCGAGCAGGAAGCTCGGGCGATTGCCGCGCAGCTTGGTGTATACCGACAGTGGCGTCTCGAGGTCGGCCAGCACCTCGCGCCAGACGGGCACCACCCGATAGGAGGCCGCGAGCCGCACAAATTCCTCGCGCGACGGGCGATAAGTACTCAACTCATGCCCGCCGCCCCGAGGGTTCGCCGGTCAATGCACGATGAAAGCACGTGCGGTTGCCGGTGTGGCAAGCGGGACCGCTTCCCGCCTCGACCCGTATCAGCAGCGTGTCCCCGTCGCAGTCGGCGAGCAGTTCCACCACGCGCTGCGTGTTGCCTGAGGTGGCACCCTTGTGCCACAGCTCCTGTCGGGAACGAGACCAGAAGACGGTCTCTCCCTTTTCGAGGGTAAGCGCCAGCGACTCGGCACTCATCCAGGCCACCATGAGGACCTCGCCAGTGTCGTGCTGCTGCACGACAGCCGGCACGAGACCTCGCTCATCGAATCTCACTGCGGCGAATCTCTCCGCGGACAGGGGCATGATGTTCTCGTCGTCGACGTGTTGGAGCGTAGCGGCGCTCGGAATCCTGCTCTCCTCAGAGTGGTCGATGCTCGCCGCTTGCCATGCCGGCCGGTGCCGGAAGTTGGCTGCAGTCAGAGGGACTGACCGTCGCTCGGCGATCTTAGAGTTGAACACCGATGACGCCTCAGAAGGGTGAGCACGCCACGTGAGTGCACCAGCGGGCTGGTACCCGGATCCGACACGGCGACATGGTGAGCGGTACTGGGCAGGCGCACACTGGACCGAACATGTTCGTGACCGCGGGACGGCGGGAGTCGACCCGCTCGAGGTTGCTGTCGAACAGTCCCACGATGACGTCAGGACCGGCTATCAGGGCTATCACCATGACACGCACCGGGCTACCGCCGCACCGCAGGGCTGGTACCCCTCGCCGGGCGTAGCGGGAGAAGAGCGTTACTGGGATGGCACCCGCTGGACCAACTACACGAGGCCGACCAGGGCGACGCAAACGCAGGAACAACCTGGGGGTGCGAGGGAAGCCAAGACGAACGGGAAGGCGGTGGCGTCGCTCACCCTCGCCCTCGTGTGGCTGGGCGGGATCGCGTCGATTCCGGCCATCGTGCTCGGCCTCCTGGCAAAACGGGAGATCAGGCGGTCATCGGAGGGTGAGAGGGGCTTGGGTTTGGCCAGCGCTGGGATCGTGGTAGGGGTGCTCGGGTTGCTCCTCGCCGGTCTCATGTTCGCAACGTTCGTCGTCATCGTCCTGCTTGTGCGGCAGTAGACCCGTTCCGGCCCGCGCTCAGCAGCGCGCTGTCGGCAGTCGAAGGGGGCGCTGCCTCCGGAAGCGAGCGAGGGATCCGGACCGCCAGGCCGGCGCTCGCCAGCTCCGCCTTCACGTCGGCAATGCGCAGTTCGCCGAAATGGAAGATCGACGCGGCGAGGACCGCACTGGCCCCGCCCTCGCGTACGGCCTCCACCAGGTGAGCTGCCGTCCCTGCCCCACCACTCGCAATAACCGGGACGTTGACAGCGACGGTAACCGCTGCGAGGAGTTCGAGATCGAACCCCGCCTTCGTCCCGTCGCGGTCCATCGACGTGAGCAGGATCTCGCCGGCACCACGCTCCTCGCACTCAGCTGCCCAAGCGGCCGCGTCCACTCCGGTGGGCGTCCGCCCACCCCGCACGTACACCTCCCAACTCTGGGACGCAGTCGCCGTGCGGCGACGGGCATCTATGGCTGCGACGACACACTGGGCGCCGAAAGCGTCGGCCGCTTCCGACAACACCTCCGGTCGCCGAACAGCGGCCGTGTTCAACGCGACCTTGTCGGCCCCGGCGCGCAGCATCCGACGCACGTCCTCGCTCGATCGGATGCCCCCACCGACGGTGAGTGGGATGAAAACCTGCTCGGCGGTACGGGCGATGACGTCGACCATGGTCTCGCGGGCCTCGGCGGAGGCGGTGATATCGAGGAAGACAAGTTCGTCTGCGCCCTCGGCGTCGTAGACGGCCGCCAGCTCCACGGGATCACCTGCGTCACGCAGCTCCACGAAGCGAATCCCCTTCACGACTCGGCCCGCATCGACATCGAGGCAGGGGATGACCCGGACGGCGAGTCCGCCGGCGGGGAGGTCCGGACTCATGACGTCACCTCTCGGACCTCGGCCAGGGCCTCTTCCAGCGTGAACCGGCCAGCGTAGAGCGCCTTGCCGACAATCGCCCCGTCGACCCTCTCGTGGCAGGCGGCGAGGGCTTTGAGATCAGAGATGCCTGCGACTCCCCCGGAGGCCGTGATCCGGGCGGAGGTGGCGTCGGCGATGGCAGCCAGCATGTCGAGGTTGGGACCTGCGAGCATTCCGTCGCGTGCGACGTCGGTATAGACGAAACGGACCACGCCCAGGGCGGTGAGTCGCTCCAAGGCCTCGAACAGGTCTCCGGCAGGCTCGGTCCAGCCCCGTGCCCGCAAAGTACGGCCGCGAGCGTCGAGGCCCACCGCGATCGCCTCTCCGAAGCGGTCGACGCAGGCGCCCACGAACGAGGGATCCCGTAGGGCCATGGTGCCGAGCACGACACGGCGTGCGCCGTAGCCCATGGTCGCCGCGACGTCGTCGAGGCTACGCACACCCCCCGAAGCCTGGACCGGCAGTCCGGTCTTGGCGACGATGTCAGCGATGAGGGGTCGGTTTCGCGGTTGGCCCGTGAAGGCCGCGTCGAGGTCGACGACGTGCAACCACGCCGCACCCGCTTGCGCCCAGCGTCGAGCGGCTGCGACCGGATCGGTGTCATAGACGGTCGACTCGTCGGCCGCCCCTTGTTGCAGCCGAACGGCCCTACCGTCCTTGATGTCCACTGCCGGGTAGATCACGAACTCCACGCGCGAAACCCGTTCACATGCCGTTCGCATCCTGGCGCTGCCGTATGGCAGAAACCCAGTTGATGAGCAATCGGGCGCCAACCTCTGCGGATTTTTCCGGATGAAACTGGGTGCCCACGACCGCGCCCGACCGTACGACACAGGGAAAGGGTTCGGGGTAGGAGCACGTGGCCACGACGTGTGCGGGGTCCGAGGGCTGGGCGTAGTAGGAGTGGACGAAGTAGGCCCGCTCCCCCGCGACGTCG
>JALZEO010000025.1 GCA_030862025.1 Actinomycetota bacterium
ACGGGGGGAAGGTGCATAGCGGCGTTGGTGAGCTGTGGCGAGAGGGAGGCCAACCGCGCCCACAGAGGCACGAGGCCCAAGGCGTAGGCCGCCGCGGGCCGCAACCGGCGGGAGTAGTAATGGGACAGGAACTCGGCCTTGTACAGCGCCACGTCGACCCGCACGGGGCATTCGCCCTTGCAGCCCTTACAGGACAGGCAGAGGTCCAACGCCTGCTTCACGTGCTCGCTGCGCCAGCCCTCTCGCGCGATCGGGCTGGACGGCACCGCTAGCTCTGCCAGCAGCCGGGCACGCCCCCGCGTCGAGTGCATCTCCTCCCGGGTGACCATGAAGCTTGGGCACATCGTGCCGCCCGACAGGTGCCGGCACTTGCCCGCCCCGAAGCAGCGGCCACTTGCCTCCCCGAAGCTGCCACCATCCTGCGGATAGGCGAAGTGGGTCTCGAGCGGCAGCAAGCGGTAGTCGGGGCCTTCACGCAGGTTGACATCCAACGGGTAAGGGTGGACGACCTTGCCCGGATTCAGCCGATTGCGTGGGTCCCAGATGGCTTTGAACTCCTCGAAAGCCCGCACGAGTTCGCGGCCGTACATCCTCACGAGCAGTTCGCCACGCTGGCCGTCGCCGTGCTCCCCGGAGATCGAACCTCCATAGGAGACGACCAGATCGGTGGCCTCCTCCATGAAGCGGCGCATGCGGGCCACTCCCTCGGCGCTGCGCAACTGGAAGTCGAGGCGGGAGTGGACACAACCCTGACCGAAGTGGCCGTAGAGGACGGCGCGGTAGTCGTAGCGTGCGAGGAGTCGGTGAAAGTCCTCGAGGTAGCCACCGAGCCGGTGTGGCGGCACGGCAGCATCCTCGAAGCCCGGCCAGCCGGGGTGGCCGCCCTGCCCGACGGGCACGCGGGTCGTGCCCGCCGCATGGCGGCGGATATCCCAGATGGCTCTCGTGTCGCGGTTGCTGCTGTACACGCGCATGTCCGGACACCGGGGGCGGCCCTCGAGCGCCTCGGACAGCGTCCTCGCCTTCTCGTCTGATTCTTCCTGTGAGTCGCCACCGAACTCGGCGAGCAGCCAGGCGTCGCCCTGCGCCAGCAGGTCCCAGCCTGGGAAACGGAGCCCCTTCGCCTTCTGGTTGGAGATGGCAGCACGTTCGAAGAACTCGAGCGCGATCACCGGGTGGGCCATCAGTTCGGGGACGGCGTGCGCCGCGGATGTCGTGTTCGGATATCCGAGCACAACGAGGGTGCGGAACTGGGGACTGTCGATGAGGCGGGTAGTGGCCTCAAGGATGAGCACGCAGGTGCCCTCGGTGCCTACCAGCGCACGCGCGACGTTGAAGCCATTCTCGGGTAGCAGCTCGTCGAGGTTGTAGCCCGACACTCTGCGCGGAATATGGGGAAAGCCCCGGCGGATCCGGTCCGCGTAGCGGTCACGGATGGACCTCAACCCCGCGTATATCTCACCGCGTCTCCCACCGGCCGCGAGGATCCCCGCGAGCTCCTCCTCGCTCGTGCGACCGACTCCGATGCGCAGGCCGTCGTAGGTGAGGATCTCGAGTTCCTCGATGTTGTCGCTCGTGCGCCCCGCCATGACCGAGTGGGTGCCACACGCGTTGTTGCCGATCATGCCCCCGAGCGTGCAGCTGTCGTGGGTGGCGGGGTCGGGACCGAAGGTGAGGTGGTGCGCTTCGGCGGCTTTGCGCAATGTGTCGAGGATCGTGCCGGGCAGCACTCGAGCGAGCTTGTGCTCGGGGTCGAGCTTGACGACGCCGTGAAGGTACTTCGAGCAGTCGAGGACGACCGCGACGTTGCAGCATTGCCCGTTGAGACTCGTGCCACCGCCGCGGGGCAGCACGGGAACGTCGTAACCCCGACACACCTCCAGCGCCCTGACCAGATCGTCGGTATGCCTTGGGACGACAACACCGACGGGGCTCTGCCGGTAGACGGATGCGTCGTAGGCGTACATGGTCCGATAGCCAGGGTCGAAGTGGACCTCACCGTCGATGGCGGCGGTGAGGTCCGCCGCGAGTTCGGCCGGGCCCTGGGCGTCCCGACCCCAGCCGGATGAGGGCTCGAACCCGATGGGCACGCACGCGTCCTTCCGACTAGCCGGCAGGGCCGGCGCGCCCGCGGGGCAGACGCCTCCGTCTGGTTAGGAAGCTTGCAGCGTCCCCGTGGCGGTGACCTCCGCGACGTTGGCAAGCGCTTTGGAAACCGGGCACTGGGCCTTCGCCTGCTGGAGCTTGTCCTGGAACTCGTCGTCGGCCAGGTCTGGCACGTCCGCCTCGGTGGTGAGTTGGATGCGGGTGATAGTCGGGGCGCCCTCCACCCGCTCTATCGTCACCTTCGCCGTGGTCGAGATGACGCCGGGCCCATAGCCCGCTTCCGACAGCAACCCCGCGAGGAACTGCGAGAAGCAGCCTGCTTGCGCCGCGCCCAGCAGTTCCTCCGGACTGGTGCCCTCCTCCTCCTCAAAGCGCGAGCCGCGGGTGAACGGTCCCTCGTAGCCATGACTGGGCAACCGCATCGTGCCCCTGCCCTGTTTGAGCGTGCCTTCCCAGCGGGCCTCGGCGCTGCTCGTGGCCATGGCTTCTCCTCCTGTTTGTGAATGACGACGGCACGACCCTAACGCGATCGGCTGCGTCACTCGACTGGGCTTGTGCTCCCAGCGGTCGATGCCTCTGCGCGGCCTCTCCCCGCACCCAGGAGCAGAGCCCCCAGCCCGAAGAGCACAACGACCAGCCTCACCCAGCCTCCAACCACGGGCAGGGAGGTGAGCACTACGACGGGTACCAGGCCCAGGGCCAGGAGGCCCAGTTGACGAACCCGCTGCGCCGCCGGTGCGTCAGCCGACACCAGCCACCCGAGGGTAAGCCCGGCCACGGCGTCGACCACGAACACCACAGCTAAGGCGAAGGCCAAGGTCAAAGCCCCCACGACCAGGACGGCCGAAGAGACGGTCGCGGCTACGAGGCTGCCGAGACCCAACAGCGCGAGGACGACGCTGACCAGCGCCGCTGCGACGATCAGGACGAGGACGGCCACCACGAACCCGACGATCCCGACCAGTCCCAGCCCCAGGGATGCCAAAGGCTGCTGCCGCAGCCGACCGGCTGCCCCTTGGAGGACAGCAGGTGCCAGCCACAGGAGCACGCCAGCGAGGAGAAGAACGGCCCCGTAACGTCGCAGGGCAGCAAGGATCTGCTGGACAATAGTGGGAGGCGCGTCCTCCGCCTCGCCCACCGTCACATCCTCGCTACCTCCCACCGTCCCTTGCCGTGCATAGGTGCCGGCGTTTCCCAAGACATTTCCGATCACCTCCCCGTGCATGCTCGCCTGGCCGGCCGAGAAGACCAGGTCCTCCCCTACTTGGCCGGAGAAGTCCGCTTGGCCTCCTGCGAAGAAGATGTCCTCTCTCACCGTTCCGCTGACCGAGAGTTGTCCCCCGGCGGCCCGGATGTCGCCTCCTACGTCTCCTGGAACCGACAGGCTTCCCCCAGCCATCACCACGTCCCCGCCTACCATCCCGGTGATCTGCACCTGCCCGCCCGCGGCCACCACGTCCCCATCCACCACCCCGTCCACGCGCACTGTCCCGCCAGTCGCGTACAGGTCGGATGGGACCCTCTCCCCGGCCGGGACGACTACATCCGGACCAGTTCGAAGCTTGCCTCCCAACTCCTGCTCCTGAGCGGCGGCCACGCCTGCGATGACGAGGACCGCCACGAGCATGGCCAGGGTGAAGAGACGACCTCCAGATCGCGCACGTCTCGCCACGACTTCTCCGCTCGTCGACTACCTGCCCCTTTCCTAATTATCCGACTCACGTCGCCCACGACGGGGGCACAGGCAGGGGAGCCCGCGTCCGAGCGCGGTCAGCGCACGCTGCCGCAGACGTGCTTTGACCTTCACGTTACGTGAGGCCGTAGCGTCTCGGCAGTCAGGAGGCAACAACGTGAGTTACTCGGTGGGCGAAGTTGCCCGATTCGCCGGTGTGACCGTACGCACGTTGCACCATTACGACGAGACGGGACTGCTGTCCCCCAGTGGGCGGACGCGCGCTGGTTATCGCCGCTACGCCGAAGAGGACATCCTCCGGCTACAGCAGGTTCTGTTTTACCGAGAGCTCGGTTTTCCCCTGGAGAAAATCGCGAATCTGCTCGACGACCCGCAGGTCGACACGCTGGAGCACCTGAGGCGCCAACACGACCTGCTGACCGCGCGCATCCGCCGGCTCGAGAAGATGGTCGCCGCGGTCGAACTCACGATGGAGGCGAGACAGATGGGTATCAACCTGACTCCCGATGAGCTGCTCGAGGTCTTCGGGGACGAGGACCCGACGCAGCACGCCGAGGAGGTCGAGCAGCGCTGGGGCGACAGCGACGCCTACCGCACCTCGACGCAACGAACGAGCAGCTACGGCAAAGAGCAATGGCAGGCGATCAAGGCGGAGGGCGAGGAGATCGAACTGTGGCTGTCAGCTGCTCTCGCAGACGGCGTCTCCCCTGAGGCTGAAGAGGCGATGAACCTCGCCGAGGCGCATCGGCAGTACATCAGTCGCTGGTTCTACGACTGCCCCTACGGGATGCAGCGCAGCCTCGCCGACATGTACGTGGACGACCCCCGGTTCACAGCTCACTACGACGATCGGGCACCCGGCCTTGCCAGGTACCTTCGCGATGCCATCCACGCCAACGCCGACCGGGCTGAGGGCTGATGATGGTGGCGCGAGCCTCGGGGATCAGGTCGCCCTGAGACGGTCGGCCATCGCGTGTAGCCTCGCCTCACCGATCTCACCATAGACCCGCTGCATGGCGCCGTTGTCGTCGACGAAGATCCAGGTCGGCTGGGCCGTCACGCCGAAGCGCGCCCAGAGGTCGCCCCTGACATCGGCCAGCTGGGGAAAGAGGCCCTCGAGACCGTGCAGCGCCAGGAACACGCGCATCGGTTCGACCTCGTCTCGTCCGGCCACGCCGACGAACGCCACCTCTCCGGCCAGCTGCCGCGCCGCCCGTGCCACCGTGGGGGCCTCGTGGTTGCAGTTCTCGCACCACGGTGCCCAGAACCACATCGCGACGTCACGACCGGCGAGCTGAGAAGCGTCGAACTGCTCGCCCGACACCGTGGTTGCGACGAAGGCAAAGACGCCCGCCTGGCGGCTGATCGTGGTAGAGGGCGAGGCTGGGTGCGTTCCCGACGTCGCGCTCTCGGGTGGCGACGAAGGCGCCGCCTCGGGCACGATGGCCGTCCCCCGGCTGGCACCCTGGCAACCCGTCAAGAGCAGCACGAACGTCACAGGAAGCAGGAACCGGCTCAGTCGCTGACGGCCGCGCATGCTGCGAATGTAGCCCATGTCCGTTCAGCGCTCTGACGTCGTTCCGCGCCGCTGCCCCCGCCCGTCAGCCGTGCGGCGGTCCGGTGGCCCGTCGTGCGACCATGTGGGGCGGACCGGGCGCCCATAGCCCGCCTCCGTCCTGGCCACTGCTCCAGCGACACTTGGTTCCGACGGGAGGCCGCTCGGCAACGAGGAGCCATCACGGCAGGAGGAGATTGGCGACGACAGACCCGGAGTCATCGGCGCGTCTGCACCTGCTGCACCATCGACCGTACGGGCGCGTGGCGCAGGAAGACGTCCGCAAGAAGCGACCTCTCATAGGATGCCCCCAGATCGGATCAAGCTGTCCAGCCCGCGGCCTTGGCAAGCCAAGACCGCCCTCCCACCCCAACCTGTCCCACCCGCGGTCTTGGCAAGCCAAGACCGCCCTCCCACCCGGTACCGTTCGTGGACGCGGAGGAGCAAGAGATGATCAAGACTGAGCTCGCCACGAGCTGGACGTCGCTGTGGCTCGTCGTGATCTCCACGCTCGGGATCTTCGTCGCGGTGGTCACCTACACCCGCATCATCGGGCTCCGGAGCTTTTCGAAGATGTCGAGCTTCGACTTCGCCATAACGGTGGCGATCGGCTCGCTCATGGCGACGATCTCATTGTCGAACTCGTCGCTGCTCGAGGGGGCAGTGGCGCTTGCGACGCTCTACGCCGTGCAGTTTGCGATCGCGCTCGGGCGACGCCGCCACCGCTTCAGCAGGCTGGTCGACAACCAGCCGCTCATCCTCATGGCCGGCAGCCGGATGCTCAGTGACAACCTCCGGCAGGCTCGAGTGACGGGGGACGACGTCCGCGCCAAGCTCCGTGAGGCCAACGTCTACAACTATGACACGTTGCGTGCCGTGGTCCTCGAGACCACCGGTGACATCAGTGTCGTACACGGCGAGGGCGAACTCGACCTCGACATCTTCCAGAACGTCTTCGACTACGAAGAGCTGGAAAAGGAGGAGGCAGGCGGCGGCGTCCGTTCGAGCTGACCCAGGGTTCAGTCCTCGGGCTGAGGCAGCCAGCTCATCATCGCGCGAAGCTCCTTGCCCACCTGTTCGATGGGGTGGTCGGCCTGACGGCGCCTCTCCTCGCTGAACCAGGGGCGGCCCGCCTCGTTCTCCTCGATCCAGCGCTTCGCGAACGACCCGTCCTGGACCTCGACCAGCAGCTGCCGCATGCGCTGCTTGGTGGCGTCGTCGATGACCCGCGGCCCCGAGACGTAGTCACCGTACTCCGCGGTGTCGGACACGGAGTAGCGCATGCGTGACAGGCCGCCTTCGTAGAAGAGGTCGACGATGAGCTTGAGTTCGTGGAGGCATTCGAAATAGGCGATCTCCGGCTGGTAGCCCGCTTCGACGAGCACCTCGAAGCCCTTCATGACAAGGTTCGACACTCCGCCACACAGCACCGCCTGTTCACCGAACAGGTCGGTCTCGGTCTCCTCGGCGAAGGTGGTCGCGAGCACCCCCGCGCGAGTGCAGCCAAGCCCCTTCGCGTAAGCGAGAGCCGTCTCACGCGCACGGCCGGTCGCGTCCTGGTGTACGGCCACGAGCGCGGGCGTGCCGTTGCCCTCGAAGTAGGTGCGGCGTACGAGGTGACCGGGGGCCTTGGGGGCGACCATGACGACATCGACGTCGCCGGGAGGGGTGATCTGCCCGAAGTGGATGTTGAACCCGTGGGCGAACAGCAGAGCGTCGCCGGGCTCGAGGTTGGGGGCGACGTCGCGCTCGTAGACCGCCCGCTGTGCCGTGTCCGGCAGGAGCATGGCGACGACCTGCCCTCGACGGGCAGCTTGGTCGGTGTCCAGGACCTCGAGGCCCGCTTCACGTGCCCGTTGACGGGACCGCGACGTGGGCGGCAGACCGACGACAGCTTCCACGCCCGATTCGCGTAGGTTGCGGGCATGGGCGTGGCCTTGGGAGCCGTAACCGAGGATCGCGACGGTGCGTCCGTCCAAGAGCGACAGGTCCGCGTCGTCGTCGTACCACATGGTCGCCATTGCCGTCCCTCCCGTGCCGCTATCGATCTTCAACTGCCGTCGCGCCAGCTACAGATGGGCCGTCTCGCGGGCCGTTGCCACGTAGCGGCCGTCGAGCCGCTGCAGGGCGATCGGCAGCCCGAAGCAGGCAGAAAGGCTGCTGGCGGTTAGCACCTGCTCGAGTGGACCGGCCGCGAGGGTTCGTCCCCCGCGCAGCAGCAGCGC
>JALZEO010000293.1 GCA_030862025.1 Actinomycetota bacterium
AATCTCGGCCGGGTCCTGATGCTCCAGCTTGCGGACCTCGGCGCCGTCCACGGAGAAGCCGCGGTCGGTGACCTTGACCTCATTGGGCAGAGTGCCGCCGGAGGAGTCGTGCTTGAGGAGGAAGGCCATGGTCTCGCTGTCCCCGAACGGGTCGTTGACCGCCACGAGGTCAACCCCGGCGCTGGCGCCCCGGGCCAGCAGCGCCCGGTAGAAGGAGCGGCCGATCCTCCCGAAGCCGTTGATGCCCACCGATATCGTCATCCTCGTTCTCCCTGATTGAGTTCGAGCGCCGCGCCGAACAGCGTCCCATGCGATGCGCCCTTGAGTGGGGCGTCGTGGCACAGAGCGGCGCACCGTCAGGGCGATGATGGCATCCGTCAGGTGCGCGGTCTATTGCTGTTTTCATCAAGAACTATCATTGATTGCCTATCTCTTGGCGCCGAACCGTCCGCGTCGTCGGTTATGCCGGGCATGCATTGGATCAGGGCAGCGGGGACCAGGATGCGGCGGCCGAGTCGGATGGTGGGGATGTGGCCGGTGGCGGCGGCGCGGTAGGCCGTGCGGCGGCTGATGGCCGTCAACCCGGGGTGTTCCTCGTCAGGCTGGCCGTCTAGTGTTGAAAAGGCCGATCGGCAACAAGCTCCTCGGGCTCGTCACCGTCGCGCCGCCAGACAGAATCCTGCTGGATCTCCGCGAGAGGAAGAAAGATGGGTGAGGCGCGAGAGGCTCTCGAACGGTCAACCGAGGCGTTCCTACGTGGCGATCTGGAAGCGGCGGCGAACTGCTATGCCGAGGACGCGGTGGCGGTCACGCCCGACGAAGGAGAGATCCGCGGCCGCGAGCAGATCGTGCGGTACATGACAGAGTTCCTGCGGGCTTTTCCGGACGCGGATTACGAGTACCTCAACCGGTACGAAACAGGCAGTACCGCGATCGACGAGGGCTATCTCGTCGGGACGAATACCGCGGAGCTTCCCCTGCCTGACGGACGGACCATCGCGGCTACCGGAATGCGCGTGCGCCTACGCGAGTGTGACCTCGTGACCGTCGAGGATGGCCTGATAACGAGCCACCGCTTCTACTGGAACCACATGGATTTCATGAGCCAACTCGGTCTGCTGGACTCTTCCGCCGGATAGCCACGAGGACGCGACGGACGGCATCTCAATCCACGGCGGGTAGGCGTAGCTGTTACTCGACGCTTTGCGCGACCGCGAGGATGTTTCCCTCGCTGTCGCGGAACCATGCGGCCCTCTCCGGCCCCATGTCCGCGACTCCATTGACCGTTCGCAGAGAGGGTAGATCGTATTCCTCGAAGACGATTCCGCGCTCTCTGAGGTCCGCCATCTCCCTGTCGAGGTCATCGACGAGCCACGACGCGAGTGTGTGGGCTGCCTGCCCGGCCTCAGGTGAGGGATAGATGCCGAACTCGTAGCCACCGCTGGACAGCACCAGCCCGATCTCTCCCAGATCTCGGACGACCTCGGCACCCAAGGACTCGTAGAAACTCCGTGCCCGGGCGAGATCTGCGGCGGGTATCTGGACTGAGATCGGAAACCTGCCCAGCATGAGGACTCCGAGTGTCGGGCGTGATCTGCGGATCTTGCCTGAATCAAGTTAGCAAAATATCGGAGAGGCGAAGGCTCAAGACCGAGAAGCCACATCTGGTACGACAGGAAGACCCGCACGTCGCGCGGTTCCCTCCGCCCTTTCAGCACGACACGTCGTTCTCGAGGTCCTCAGCCCGTCCTACTGCCGCATACGTGTGCTCGCTGATCAATGCCTGGCGGCAAGACCGAGGCGGCCGAGCGCTCGTTCGCGCTCGATGCCCGCACGGTCACGGCGCTTCGTCGCTGGAAGGCCAGACCGGTCGAGGAGGGCTGGCCGCCCGCCGGGCCTGTGGACAGACACGGGGCTCGTGTTCACCGCGAGGACGGTGCGGCTACCGGCCGATTCGGCTGTCGTCCGCCTTCAGGGCCGGGATGGACGTGCCGGGCCACCACGCATCGGACTTCACGGTCTGAGGCACTCGTACGCGACGGCTGCTCCGCGTGCCGGCGTGGCGCCGGAGGTTGTAAGCAAGCGGCTCGGAAATTCATCGGTCGCGATCATGCTGACGATCGGCGCGCAGTGTTCGAGCACGATGACAAGGGGGCGGCGGAGCTTGTAGCCGAGGCTATTCACGGTGAGTGAGGGCGCCAGCGCGATGTTTCGAGTCCATAGCGGGTCCACAGCGCGGTCTCCTAGGTTGCTACGCAGCTAACACCATGTGTTTCCGCCGGTCACAGGTGGTGCGAGAGGGGGGACTTGAACCCCCATGCCCTATCGGGCACACGGCCCTCAACCGTGCGCGTCTGCCTTTTCCGCCACTCTCGCATGAACCAGGCATGCACCCGTGAAGGGGGCAGAGTACCCGACCCTGTGACGGTCCTGCGACCATGACCCCGCGACCCACAGCCGCCCGAGCACGCTACCGCCCGGTCGTGTCGAGCGTCGGCACCTGAGGCGGCGGCTCGCCGTGGAGCCAGTGCCAGGCCGCCGCGTCCCAGAAAGCGAGTCCTGGCCAGGCTGAGGGGCGGAGCCCGAGCAGCGAGCTCCGCCAGACGTGCGCGACACCCACGCGGTACAGGGGCAGTTCTGCTGCATGACCGTGAAGACGCTCGAAAGCGATGGCGATCGCGGGGGCGTCGGGGCTGCCTGCTGCGTCAGCGGTGATGAGCACTGCCCGAAGCTCCGCCGGAGCGTCGGGCGGGGCGCGTGCAAGGAGCGAAGGTCGCGGCAGATCCCTCCGCACGAGTAGGCTGCCGTCCGCCTCCCGCCCCGCCCGCACCGCCAACTCGTCGGGTTCGATGCGAATGAGATGGACTTCGGCGCCGGTCTGGCTCAGATCGAGGAGGAGCGCCCGAGCGGTGAAATTCGGAACCTCTTGATGGGCAGGCACGAGCAGCTCGAGTTCGACCCCCCCGAGCCGCCCTGACGTCCTCCCCACCCTCGACCAAGGCCCTTTGACCCCCGGGATCGTGGAAGTCATCACCTCCCCGTTCTCCCCTAGCAGCCCCTCGACGAGGTCGGACGCGTCGACCACGTCGCGGATCACGGTTCGACGTTGCGGGAAGGTTGCTACCCGACCCCCAGCACGCCACGAAAGTGCCGCCCAGGTACCTCCGAGCGGGGCGGCTGCTTGCACGTCCTCGACACGTCGAGCGCGCTCGACGGGGTTGAGAGCGAGATGGCCGAGCGCAACATCGACCTGATGTTTGCGTAGCAGGCCGAGGGCGGTTTCGTACGATGGCGTGAAGTAGACCTCGATC
>JALZEO010000040.1 GCA_030862025.1 Actinomycetota bacterium
AGCCGTCCATCGAATGTCCGCAGCTGCGTCTCGCGGATGGTTATGGCTTCCACGCCCCCTTCGTAGTCGGAGACCTCGATCTGGTCACCGGTCACGAACGGCTGGCGAAAGATCAGGAGGAGGCCGGCGAGGAGGTTGCTGAGGATGTCCTGAAAGGCGAATCCGGCCGCGATGCTGAGCAGTCCCAACCCGCCGAGCAGGCTGGCGACGCTCATCGAAGGAAACGCGATCGGAAGCGAGACGACGAGGCCGAGGATGACGATCCCGGCCTGGGCGAGCGCGGCGAACACTTTCCCGAAGCTCGGCGTACGGAGCGCGGTGAGGCGCGGCTCGCTCAGGTGGCGCACCACCTTCCCGGCCACAAGGAAAAGCGCGAAGACGAACAAGCCCACGAGGAACCTGGGCAGGTTCCCCACGAAGCCGACCGCAAGCTGCTCGAGCGACTCGAGCGCGCGCTGCAGGGGGCTGACGTCGAATCCCGGGCGTAGGTTCGCCGGCGGAGGCGCTTGGGCAAGCACGGACGTCATGAACGCAGTATTGACCCTTGCTGCCAGGTCGTCCATCTGAATGGCAGCCCGCCGCGCCCTGATCTCACGGGGACTCGATGTCCCCGACGACGTCCTCCCACTCCCAGCCGTCCTCACGGACTGTGGCGAGGAGGAGACAGCGCCTTCCGCTGTCCGCTTCGAGCCGCTTCGCGAACTCGTCCGCCTGCCGCATGGGCACGCCAAAGTCGCGGAGACGGTCGAGCTGTGGGGGTGGCGGCTCGTCGTCTCCACCCGGGAAGAGCTGCAGGGTCGGGAGGAACTCGCCGATCACCCGTCGGGCAGCCGTGAAGCTGCTTGGCTCGCGTTCGGGCACGTCGAGGCCGTACCGGATGATGCCCAGCGCCTCGTCCAGGGCGGCGATCGCCGGCGCGATGGCACTTCGGCGCGATGAGCTGTGGAAGAAGTGAAGGACCGGGTAGGCGAGGTGGCGCTGCCCCATGGAGGTGAGCGACGGCAACAGGGTGGTGAGGTGATCGTGCAGCTCTGACACGTCCTTGCCGTCCCACACGGAGAGGACGATGTCCTGCGGGGTGTCTCCGAGCGCGAAGATCGTCGCAGCGAGGCTGCGACGATCGCTCGCGGCCTCGATGATCGGCAGGAGGTACGTGATCGACAGGGTCACGACGAGCAGGCCGGTCACGGCGTTGCCTCCGACCACGAATCTCCAGCCGGTCGTCCCACCCTGGAACTCCCCTGGCCCCAGTACGAACAGCGAAGTGACGACGAAGTAGGCGCGCTCCCAGAAGGTGGCCGGCCGGCTGGTCGCAGTCTCGACCACGGCGTTCGGATCGCCGCTGATCGTCAGCGTCCAGCCCAGCCACATGACGACGAGCCAGGTGGCAACCACCGAGAGCACGACAGCGATCCCGAGCCGCTCGACGGTACGGTGCGAAACACCTCTCGTTCGTAATGCGAGCACGCCCCGCCACAGCAGCGTCGATGCCCGCCCGGTGATCGGCCCGCCACCCTGACCGACGTCGAAGACCGTGCGCACGAGGTCGTAAGCGGTCGCTAGCAGCAGGGCCGCCCCGGCGATGGGCAGCACGGTGCTCGCCGCAACCACGGTCGTGCTCCTTTCGGCAGGTCAGGCTGGGATGCGCTGTCTAACAGGCAAATGGCCCGCGTGTGCATGTCGAGCGCTGGCCATTCGGCGCGACCTCAGCGCAGGGGGATGTGCGCGAGGATGTCGACCCCACAGCAGCACGAACAGGAGTGGAAGGTGGCCGACCACATTCTCGCCATCGATCAGGGCACGACCGGTACCCGTGTCCTCGTCATCAACGTCGACGGTGAGGTGGTGGGGGAAGCCTACTCGGAGCTCCGCCAGTACTACCCGCGGCCCGGCTGGGTCGAACACGATCCGCAGGAGATCTGGACCGTCTCACGCGACGTAGCGGCCCGGGCCATCGCCGAGGCTGGAATCGCGAGCAGCGACCTGGTTGCGCTTGGGGTCACGAACCAACGCGAGACCACGGTGGTGTGGGACCGCGAGACCGGCGTGCCGGTCCACAACGCCGTCGTCTGGCAGGATCGGCGCACCGCGGACATCTGCGATCGGCTGCGGGCCGAAGGGCTCGAGGAACTCTTCCGCACGAAAACCGGGCTCGTCGTCGACGCCTACTTCTCCGGCAGGAAGCTCAGCTGGCTGCTCGATAACGTCGAGGGTTTGCGGGGGCGGGCGGAGGCGGGCGAGCTCGCCTTCGGCACCATCGACGCCTGGCTCCTGTGGAAGCTCACCGGCGGTCGGGTCCACGCCACCGACTATTCGAACGCCTCACGAACCCTGCTCTACGACATCTATGACCTCACATGGGACGAGGAACTGCTCGGCGTGCTCGGGGTTCCACCAGAGCTCCTGCCCGCGGTACATCCGAGCTCCCACGTCTATGCGGAGACCGACCCCGAAGCCTTCTTCGATGCCACCGTACCGATCGCCGGGATCGCCGGAGACCAGCAGGCGGCTCTATTCGCTCAAGCCTGCTACTCGGAGGGACTGGCGAAGAACACCTATGGCACGGGGTCGTTCGTCCTCATGAACGTCGGCACACAGCCGCAGCGCGTCACTGAAGG
>JALZEO010000042.1 GCA_030862025.1 Actinomycetota bacterium
GCACGAACGAGGGCGCCGCCCTGGCCACTGGCAGCGATCGCCATGTTGCCGTCGACGAGAAATGCCAACCCTCCGAACATCCTCTGCTCGGTGAGGCCGACCTCGTCGCTCAACAGTTCGCGGATGCGTTCAGCTAGCTCTTCGTCATAGGCCATGGATGACCTGTCCGCCCGGTGATCTCCGGGATTCAATCACGCCCGACGGGCAATGCCACGCCGTGGCGCTGCCGAGGACCTCGGCTGACAGCCTCCGGGCCCACGGCGAGTACCCAGTGAGCTTGATCCCGGCTGACCATCGGCGAGACCCGAACAGTCGGATCTCCACTCATCGGCGCTGCCCAATTGAGGGTCACGTTGGCGATGTCTGGCGCGCCTCTCGAGGGAATAACCAGCAACGCGTGCTAGCGCTGATCGATCGCCGACACCGGCTGGGGGTGAAGTGCCAAGCTCCCGTGACCGAGGCGTCTCGTGTGGGGGGCGGAGACGCGCAGACTGCAGGCCGTTCCGGAAGACACAACGTCGGCGCGTGAGTCACGATGTGGGCGGCGTGCAAGGGGCGGGGGTATGGGAGAGACCCAACGGGTCCACGGTCTAGCTGCGGGTGTCGACGCGTCGTGAGCTGAGGAGGGCTTCTCGCTGGAGGATGAGCGCGACAAACTGGTTGCCTAGCCGACCAGCGGGGCTGGATGGTCGACCTTTGAGAAGACGCTGGGGGTGTTGGGGGAGAAGCTGGATGAGCGGCCCGGGCTGGGCCGGCTGCTGGGTGGGGTGGACGAGGGCGGTTTCGAGTCCGGTCGCGGTCGTTACACTTCGACCTCGATCTCGTAGATGACCGAGCGGTGGAGCGTGTCGAAGCCGAGGCTGCGGTAGAGGCGGGCGGCGCCTGTTGGGTTGTCGGTGTCGACCTCGAGCAGGGCGTGGCTGAAGCCGGCATCGGCGAACTCGGCCAGCGACCAGGCGATCATGGCCGACGCCACGCCCCTGCCCCGGACCGCTCGGAGGGTGCCAAGCTGGGCGATCCAGGCGTCCCGACGGCCGGTCACGGCCTCATCCTCGGGATAGGCCTGGTTGGCGCATAGCCCAATCACATCGCCCGTGCCGTCGTCGACGGCGACGACCGAGAGATCGGGGCGAGCACCGTAGCCTCGAACAAAATCATGCCATAGCTCGGATTCGAGGACCGGCGAGCCCCAGTGGTCGGCGAAGGCGGCATTGCGGACCACGCGGATCTCGTCATCACGGTCATCCGGCCATCGCAGGAGGGTCACGCCACCCGGGGCCGACACCGGTGGCAGGTCCTGCAGGGGCCGCAGCAGCGCGTGGTACCAACGGACAGCATCGAACCCAAGGCGCCGGTATAAGCGGTGCCGGTCGTCCAGCCAGGTGTAGGCGCTAACCCGGACGAAGCGCGGCAGGCCAAGTGCCCTACCGGTGAGGCGTTCACGGGCCCGAGTGACGCTCCAGCCGAGGAGGGCCCGACCGACGCTGGTGCCACGATGCTCGGGCGCCACATCGCCGTAGACCACGGCCAAGTTGAGGCGCTGCTGAACCGGCGGGTTCCACACGTAGGCCCAGCCGACCAGCGTGCCGTCGCGGACGGCAACGCGCGTGTCCGCTTCCAGCTCGACATGCGGGGCGCCAAGTTCCTGGGCCAGCTCGTCATCAGCCAGGACGCGGGGAACGCCGTCGTGCGCCTCGGCCTGGCGGACCAGCGCGGCCACGGCGGCGATCTCCCCGGCTCCGGCGGGTCGGAGTTCGACGTCGTCCATGCCCACGGCGTTATCCTCCCGATCCCGACTTCTTGCGTCAGTTCCAACGAAGGGAAGACGAGTCTCCGCGATCGCTGGCTACTCGGGAGAAGACGGACCGAACCAAGCTATCGTCGTCTCAGCGGGTCACAAACGTCGGGTCTCGGATGCGACGGAACTTGCATCAATCAGACGAGTAGCCCGGCCCTGCTGAGGGCGCGCGCCAAGCTGTCCCCGCGATCGCCGTTGACTCGGCCGTCGACCGATGAGTTACTCGACTGCTCCACGTCTCATCCGTACGAGGAGCACGTGACGGAACGGGCCCGCGAACGGGAAGGAGTGCGCTGTTGAGATCGTCCAGCGAACTTGCCGTCGAGGCGGAGGGGTTGGTGAGGACCTTCGGTTCCGTACGGGCCGTTGATGGAGTCGATCTCGCCATTCCGACCGGTGGCGTGTACGGCGTCCTGGGGCCCAACGGCGCTGGCAAGACCACCACGCTGCGGATGCTCGCGACGCTGCTGCGGCCCGACGCCGGCTACGCCCGGGTCCTTGGTCACGACGTGGTCCGCGAGGCCGATGCCGTTCGTAGCCGGGTGAGCCTGACCGGACAGTTCGGCTCGGTGGACGAGGATCTCACGGGCCTTGAGAACCTCGTCCTGATCGCCCGCCTACTCGGCTTCTCGCGGGACGGCGCCAGAGCCCGTGCACGCGACCTGCTGGAGGCGTTCGGGCTGGCCGACGCGTCGGGGCGGCAGGTCAAGAAGTACTCAGGCGGGATGCAGCGCCGCCTGGACATCGCTGCCTCGATCGTGGTCACGCCCGAGCTGCTGTTTCTGGACGAGCCCACCACCGGCCTCGACCCGCGCAGCCGGGGGCAGGTGTGGGGCATCGTGCGAGGGCTGGTCGCTGGCGGCACCACCGTGATCTTGACCACGCAGTACCTGGACGAGGCCGACCAGCTCGCCGATCGGGTCGCCGTAATCGACAACGGCAGGGTGATTGCCGAGGGCACCACCGGCGAGCTCAAGGCTTCGGTTGGCGCGGGCGCGCTGCACGTCCGGGTCCGTGACCCGGCCCGTCGGCTTGAGGCCGAACGGCTGCTGTCGCGTGCGCTGGGTGTGCCGGTGCACCTCGAGCCCGATCCGGCGGCGCTGTCGGCCCGGGTCGCCGACCCAGAGCGGGTCTCACATGCCCTGACCGAGCTCGCGGACGCAGGTCTGGTGCCCATCGAGTTCGCCCTGGCTCGGCCCAGCCTCGACGAGGTGTTCCTCGCTCTGACTGGCCGTCCCGCCGAGACCGTCAGCGAGTCCGAGGGCGATCACCCCTTAAGGCACGGGTCGCCCTCGGCTAGCTCACCGAGCGAGGAGATGACCTCATGAGCAACCTATCCACCCAGGCTGCCGTCGCCGAGGTCGAGCACATCCTGGGCGTGGTGTCGTCCGCACGCGACCGGCCACCCCGCCCCTCCGCGCTGGCTACGTCGCTGACGTTCGCGTGGCGCGGCCTGCTCAAGATCAAGCACGTCCCGGAGCAGCTGCTCGACGTCACCGTTTTCCCGGTGATGATGCTGCTGATGTTCACGTTCCTGTTCGGCGGCGCCGTCGCGGGGTCCACCGACACCTACCTGCAGGACCTACTGCCCGGGATCCTGGTGATGCAGGTCACCTGGATCAGCATGTACACCGGCCACACCCTCAACCGGGACATCACCAAAGGGGTGCACGACCGGTTCCGGTCGCTGCCGATCTGGCGGCCCGCGACGCTGGTCGGCCCGCTGCTGGCCGACGCTGCCCGTTACACGATGGCCTCGTCCATCATCCTCGCGCTCGGGCTCGTGCTGGGCTTCAGACCCCAGGGCGGCGGAGTCGGGGTGCTAGCCGGGGTCGGCCTGATGCTGGTGTTCTCGTTCAGCCTGTCGTGGGCTTGGACCGTCGCCGGCGTGACCATGCGCTCGCCCGAGGCCGTGTTCGGGCTGGGCAACCTGGTCATGTTCCCCCTGACGTTCGTCAGCAACGTCTTCGTCCCGGTGGAGTCACTGCCCGGCTGGCTCCAAGCATTCGTCAACGTGAACCCGATCTCGATCCTTGTCTCCGGCGTTCGCGGCCTGATGCATGGCACCGTGCGGACCACGGACATCGTCCTGGTGTTGGTGATCAGCGCAGCTCTCGTCGCCGTGTGCGGCCCACTCACGATGTACGCCTACCGCCGCAGCGCCTGATCTTGCCCCTGGCCGGGTAGGGGGGTTGGCGAAGCGCTGTTGCCGGCGAGTTCGGCAAGGGCTGCGCCGAGGAAGCGGAAGGTCCACCGTCGAACGGCTCGCCCGTGTCACATTGGCGATGTCCGAGGGGCCTCTAGGGACGCAGCCGGTGCCGCCTCGAGCACAGCTGATGCCATGATGAATGGATCGCCAGGTCCCGGGTGGAAGGCCGAGCTCCCAGCCCGGAGCTGCGTTCGGCCTCACTTGACGGTTCGGCGCTGAACCGTGACATGTAGCGCCAAATAGCCTTCTTCGACTGCTCGCTACTCGAACCTGAAGCGCGTGGCGTTCTCGGTGAAGCTCGTCCACGCCAGGACGCGCAGCGGCCGTAGGACCGATACGCCTCCCATGTAGAGGCCCGGCTCGAGACGCCCATACTGGGGGTACTTGGCAAACGACTCATCGGAGAGACGCGCGGCCATCTCCTGCGTGGGTTTCTCGATCTCGACTGCACCCTCGACGATGATCGCCTCCTGACCGTCGCCGATGTGCACCGCGACGTGAGGGTTGTGAATGATGTTGCGATGGTGCACGGTTTCCGGACTGCCCCCGTAATAGAGCCGACCGTCGAGCCACATGCCATCGCGTGGAATCACGTGGGGCCGGCCATCGGGCCTGGTGCTGGCGATCCAGTACACGCTCGCGCTCTCAAGCTTCCGCTCGACATCCGCCCACTCGAGGCGCTGCGTCGGGCTCCCGTACTCGGGTGGGATGTCGGGCTTTTCCACAACTGGTCCCGTCATATTGGCTTCCTCCCTTAGCCGCCTGGCCCCTGTGGTTGTCATCAGTCGTCAGCGAGCAGTGGGGGTGGGGCTCGTCCTGGCGCGATACCTCGCCGCTGCCGGCATGAGCAGTGTTCAGGAGCAAGCCGAACCCGCGTGGAGCGGTCCTTGGCACCGTGACGGCGCAAGCTCTCCCTTGTGGCTGCGGCGAGCTTCCGGTTCCGATTGTGGTCCGTCGTCGCCTGGGGCTTCGACATCGTTTTGGCCGCGGCCCTGGCACTCACGGCCGTGGGACTGACCGCCGAAGCAACTGCCTTTCGCGCCCAGGCTGGGATGGCGGCGCGATGCCGGGCTCACCGCGTTTCGACCCTGGCTACGTGCTGGCAGTGTTACACGCGGCGCCCGTCGCCGTGCGCCGCCGCTGGCCGGCGACGGCCTCGGGGAGTGTCTTCAGA
>JALZEO010000296.1 GCA_030862025.1 Actinomycetota bacterium
CCTATGGGCCTGGAAGGTCCGGTCAATGACCTCTCGGACGTCGACACCTTCGACTTCGGCGACCGAGACAGCGATGCGCTCGGCGTGTTCGTCGTCCCAGGCGTTGGCGGAAACGTCGACAACGACCTGTTCCCCCGTGGACTCGAGGACGTCGACGGCGGTGACGCCGCCCCCCTGGTTGCCAATCGCGGTCGTGACCCGCCCGATGGCGTGCGCGTCCTCGGGTGCGAGGTGAAGGCGCATGGTTACCGAGTGGGAGATCCTACCGACAGGCATCGGCCGCCCTCGCCCTTGTCGTTCAACGACGAGCATCGCACGCTCGGCAGGGCTCCGGCCAGCCGGGAGCGCTCCATGGGCGAGGAGCGTCCTTTGAGTCCCGCACGGTCAAGACGCCGCCGGTCACAATCGGCGGGGGCTGTACGCTGCCAAAGGGAGAAGGGGAGGCGGCTGTTGTCGTTTGACAGAGGCAAGCTAGCCGAACTCGTAAGTCGAGCCCTCATCAGGAGCGATGACCCCATTCGGCTTTCGTCGGGTGATTGGAGTCACGACTACATCGACGGCAAGCGCGCTCTCGCGCCCGGCGAGATTCTCGCATTCGCCTGCAATGCAGTCATCTCTCGCGCAGACGAACTCGGAGCCACGTTCGATGCCGTGGGTGGCCTCACCATGGGCGCCGATCCCATCGCCCACGGGGTAGCCCTCCTCGCAGGAGCTACGTGGTTCTCCATACGCAAGGAGCTGAAGCCACATGGCAACCCGAAACTGGTCGAGGGCGCGGAGCTCTCCTCCAGCTCGCGGGTCCTTCTCGTAGACGACATCGTCACGACGGGTTCCTCCATCCTTACGGCATTCGATGCCATCAAGGCCATGGCGCCTGAGGTTGTCTTGGCGATTGCCCTTGTCGACCGAGGCGAAACGGCCAGACGAAGACTCACAGCCCAGGGCGTCCCCTACGAGCCGCTCCTGACCTACCGCGATCTCGAGATAGACCCAGTCGGTGGAATCAGTCCGCTAGTCCGCCCGTCCTGAACTCGGCAACCTCAGGACTCCGTCACGGTGCTCGGCAAGACCCTCGGCGATGAGCGCATCCACCACGCGATGGGCCCGCTCCGGATCCTGGGCCCAGCCGCTGGCCTGGGGTGCCTGGTCGAGCGGCAAGGGGCCCGCTCGCAGGGCCTGAACCAGCCGGCCGCGCCCTTGCCGATCGGATCCGGCGAAGGGTGACTGTGGAACGGAGCTACCGGCGGTTCCGTCCGCTGGGTCAGGCTGCTGCCAGCCCGTCGCTGCCCACGCGCAGAGGTGGAGGACGGGACAATCGCCGCAGCGGGGGCCTTTTCGCGTGCAAACCCCCGACCCGAGGTCCATGACCGCCTGGTTCCAGTCACGGCTACGTCCCGGGGGCACGATCGAGTCGGCCAGGCTCTGCGCCTCCCCCTGACTCAAGCGCCGACCGGCCAAGGCGCGAGCGAGCACCCGGGCGGCGTTCGTATCGAGCACTCCGCAGTCGTGACCGAAGGCGAGCGATCGAACCGCACGCGCCGTGTAAGGTCCGACGCCGGGCAGGGCGAGCAGTGCATCGAGGGCATCAGGGACGGCACCGCCGTGACGCTCGACGATCACCTGAGCCGCGCGATGCAGGCTGACGGCTCGCCGGTTGTAGCCCAGGCCTTCCCAGCGCCGTAGGACCTCCCCAGGTGGCGCGGTAGCGCAGGCGGCCGGGTTTGGGAATGTGGCGAGAAAGTCGTGGTAACGGGGGGCCACTCGAGCGGTCTGAGTCTGCTGGAGCATGATCTCGGCAACCAACACCGACCAGGGGTCCCTGGTCGCGCGCCACGGCAGCTCAGCGCGACGGCCCATGCCCCATGTCAGCAGCGTCCGCACGAACTCGCAGCACAACATCTTCTGCGACTCCATGATTCTTCTGCGACTCCAGGAAGGTCGGGCGAAGCTATCGCGCACCCTGGACCGACTGCGATGGCGGTGCTATCTCCCGTGGGCAGTCGTTTTACGCAGTCGGCGGGTTTGCCCGTCGAACTCGGTGATGCCCGCGTCGTCGAGGTGCTCGAGCAGCGGTACGGCGTATTTCCGGCTCGTGCCGAGGGACTCGCGCGCCTGGGCGGTGGTGAACCTCCCGACGCTGCGCTCGAGCTCGGCGAGACGGTCCACGGCGGTTTCGATCGCGCGGCGGGTGAAGGCGACCTGGCCGCACACCACGACTTCGCCACTCTGCACGAGGGCGTTGAGCTCCTCGTGCCCGACCCCAGTGCGGCGGGTGACCTCCTCGAGCGGTGGCGGCGCGAAGGGCTCGGCCACGAGCAGGGCGAGCAGTGCCTCGCGCCGGCGTCGTTTCGCCTCGTCTCTGACCGGCACATGCTCGGGCAGCGCAAACGCCGAACCACTGCGGCGCAGTCGACCCGCCTCTGCGAGGGTGTCGACGAGCCCGGTCGCCAGGGCGGTCGGGCACCCCATCCGACGAGCCGCTGCGGACAGGACGTCGCGAGTGGCGCCGAGACTCTGCGGTTCCTGCCGGTGATGGCCCCGGGCTGCCTCCTCTATGGCCGCGGTCCAACGGCGGAGCGCCTCCGGGGTGGCAAGATGACCGGCCACCTCCACAAGACCATCCGCCTCCCCGAGTGGGTGAAGTCCAACCGCAGCTCGGGCGCGACCGGCGGCCCGTGCCCCCCCCGAAGCTGCGACCAGCCCGGCGAGACGAGCGGCCGGGGCCTGAGCATCGCGCAC
>JALZEO010000057.1 GCA_030862025.1 Actinomycetota bacterium
CGTTCGTAATCGCCGCCGTCAACGTCGTCTTCCCATGATCGATATGACCGATCGTCCCAATATTCAAATGCGGCTTCGTCCGCTCGAACTTCGCCTTAGCCATCATCAAACTCCTTCAGATACCTCCCACGGACTGCACAATCCTGCCTCGTCGCGGTCTTACGCGGGCCGTCGTCCTTCGCGTTCGTCGATCGTCAGTGCCGGCTGGAGTTGGGCTGCGGCAGGATGGATGGGTGAACTGCGAGGCTAGCAAAGACTGCGCAGTTCCCCACCAGCGGAACCGTGCGGGACTCGCGTAGCGGCGGGAGGACTCGAACCTCCGACACAGCGATTATGAGCCGCTTGCTCTACCTCTGAGCTACGCCGCCTCGTGCGCTCGGACGAGCCGTGCTGCCTTCCTCGTGCCCACGCCCTCGAGAGAGCGTCAGCAGCGGAGATCAGCCTAGCGACCCGGGTCTACGCCTTCGCTGCATCAGACCTACTCTTCGCGCTGGTGTGGGGCCGCCACAACTCAGCGTCGCCGTGCTGGCGCTGGCGCTGCCCAAGCCCCACAACTCTGTCGGGGCGGGTCTGCGCTACCTGAGACCCGCATCCGGAGCCCCCGAGCGGATTCGAACCGCTGACCCCTTCCTTACCATGGAAGTGCTCTGCCGACTGAGCTACAGGGGCGTCGCCACGGCCGTAACCTCTTCGTCGGCCGACCTTCGCACCGGCGACATGGAAGTCATTGACCATAGTGGCCGTGGAGGGAGGAGGATTCGAACCTCCGAAGCGTAACGCACCTGATTTACAGTCAGGCCCCTTTGGCCGCTCGGGAATCCCTCCGGGCCGTGGCAATGGTAGCGATGACGCCCCGCGCCGCAACCCGCTGCATAGCTCAGCTGCAGCCAGGAACGGCTCGACTCCCCACTCCCCGTGTCGGGCTAGCATCGTCAGAACCGTCCCCTCTACGCAGGAGGCGTCCGGTGGCGGAGAACAGCTTCGATATCGAGGCGGGTGTCGACCGCCAGGAGGTTGACAACGCCCTCAATCAGGCGGCCCGAGAGGTCGCGACTCGGTTCGACTTCAAAAACACGGCCACACAGATCGCCTGGGAGGGTACGGAGGG
This sequence comes from Actinomycetota bacterium, assembly GCA_030862025.1. Classification (GTDB taxonomy): domain Bacteria; phylum Actinomycetota; class Nitriliruptoria; order Nitriliruptorales; family JAHWKO01; genus JALYGD01. The sequence goes on from JALZEO010000057.1 coordinate 1,109, forward strand.
GATCCGCGTGCAGTCGAGCACCGAGGACCGCGCCCGAGCTGCGCTGGAGGTTCTTCGGGAGAAGCTCGTCCGACGCAAGGTTTCCTTGAAAGCCATCGACCCCGGTGAGCCGCGACCCGCTGCGGGCGGCACCTACCGCATTGACGTGAGGCTGCGCACTTCCATGACTACCGACCTTTCCAAGCAGATCGTGAAACAGATCAAGGCCTCGAAGCTCAGGGTGACCCCGACGAACATGGGCGACCGGATTCGAGTGGCCGGAAAGCAGCGCGATGACCTACAGGAGGTGATCGCGCTGGTGAAGGCGCAGGACTACGACGCCCCGCTCGTCTTCACGAACCTCAAGAGCTGAGGCCGGCACGAAGGAAACGCAGCCGTACGGCCCGTTGCATCAGTGCATGTGTTGCCCGGGTCCCAGTTGGCCCATGCGTCGGGCCATCTCCTCGAGCGCCTCGACACGCTCCTCCGTGGGCGGGTGCGTGCTGAAGAGCTTCGACAAGGCCTTACCGCCGAAGGGCGCAGAGAAGTACAAGTGGGCAAAGGCGGGGTTCGTCTCGGCTGGGGTTGCCCCGCGGCGCCACATCGTCGTAGACCGGTTCGCCTGTTCGATCTTGCGGAGCGCCCGGGCCAGTGCAAGCGGGTTGTTGCACAGCTGCGCGCCGCTGCGGTCTGCCAGTGACTCCCGGGACCGGCTGACCGCCGCCTGGATGAGGAAGGCCGCGATCGGCGCAAGGAACACCATGAGCAGCCCGCCGAGCGCGCCTCCCCCCTCGTCGTTGTCGCGTCCGCCGCCGCCACCGAACAGCGCGCCCCAGAAGGCTATGCGGGCGAGGAAGGTGATCGCGGCCGCAAGGGTCGCGGCCACCGTTCCCACCAGGACGTCACGGTTGTAGACATGTTGGAGTTCGTGCGCGAGCACCCCCTCGAGCTCATGAGGGTCGAGCGCCTCGTAGAGACCCTGGTTCACACACACCGCGGCGTGTTGCGGGTTTCGACCGGTCGCGAAGGCGTTGAGCTGAGGGGAAGGGCTGAGGTACAGCCGAGGCATTGGCTGTCCCGCGCGTTGCGAGAGACGGCGGACGATCCCGTAGAGCTCCGGCGCCTCCGGCTCGGTCAGCAGCTTTCCTCTTGCGGCGGCTATCGCGATCCGGTCGCTGAAGAAGTACGCCACCCCGTTGAAGAGCAGGGCGAAGCCGAGTGCGAGGTAGAGCCCCTGGCGGCCCCCGAAGGCATCCCCGAGGAACAGCAAGACCCCGGACAGCGCCGCGAGCAGGATGAACGTCTTTGCGCTCTTGAACATCGGAGACGGCACTCCTCGTCTGCGCGTGACGATCCGGCGGTTGCCGGCCGTCGCTCGTTACAACGTCGAGCCTTTCCCCGCGTTCCCGGCCCAGCTCCGACCGAGCGTGGCGGATTAACCCGCCGTCGCCGCAACGGGCCTGCGTGGCACGATGTCTTCGCCCACGTCGAGGTTCTGGTAGGCAGGGTAGGCCCCGAGCACGACCGTCGCGACCATCAACACGACGATCGCGGTCTTGAGTGCGAGCCCCGGCCTCAGGCGGGGAGCACCACGGTCCGGCTGGCCATACCACATGGTCCTCACGACCGCGAGGTAATAGAACATGGCCAGGACCGTGTTCAGCACGAGGAAAACCGCGAGCACGTACTGTCCCGCGCCGGCCGCCGCCTGGAACACGACGAACTTCGCCCACAGCCCGACGGTCAAGGGTGCCCCGCCGAGGCTCAACAGGAAGACCGTCATGGCAATCGCAAGGAGCGGCGAACGGTATCCGAGACCGGCGTAGTCGGCGATGGCGCGACGCCCGGTCCTGCGATGCACCGCGACGACAACCGCGAAGGCTCCGACGTTCATGATTGCGTACGCCACCAGATAGAAGAGCACCGCCTGCACTGCGAGCTGATTGACGACGGTGGCACCGGTCACAGCAAGACCGAAGGGCAGGAGCATGTAGCCGGCCTGCGCGACCGACGAGTAGGCGAGCAGACGGACGATGTCGCGCTGTTGGAGCGCAATGAGATTGCCGATCGTCATCGTCACGACCGACAACACGCCCATGGTGGGCGACCACGCGCTGGCATAGGGCTCGAACGCGATGAAGCAAATCGAGACCAGCCCCACGAAACCCGCCGCCTTCGACGCGACCGCGAGCATCGCCGTTACCGGCAGCGGGGACCCGGAGTACGTGTCGGGTGCCCAGAAATGGAAGGGCACTGCCGAGACCTTGAACCCGAAGCCGACGATGACCATGAGGAGGCTGCCGAGCAGGATCGGCAGCGGCCTCGTCTCTCCCCGCAGCGCCGCTGCCACCCCCTGAAGCGAGGTCGTGCCGGCTTCGCCGTACACGAAGGACAGCCCGAACAGCATGACCGCGACGGCGAGCACGCCGATGAGGAAGAACTTCAGGGCCGCTTCGGAGGAGTAGAGGTCGCGCTTGCGTAGCCCCGCCATGACGAACCCCGGCACCGAGACCGTTTCGAGCGCGAGGAACAGCAGGATCAGGTCGCGGGCGGACGCGAGAAAGAGCATTCCGAGGAACGAGGTCAGCAGCAGAACGTAGTACTCGCCCTGGAAATAGTGTCCCTCGGCGAAGTAGTGGTAACTCAGAACCAGGATGGCGAGCAGGGTACCGAGGAACAGGAGCTTGAAGACGAGCGCGAAGTCGCTCGCCACGAACATGCCGTCGAAGGCGACCCGTTCGTCACCAAAAGCGGCAGCCGCGGCCACGATGGCGACAACGGTGCCGACGGCAGCAAGGGGGTTGAGGAAGCGCTTCGCTTCCGGCCGCAGGAAGAGGTCGACGACCAGGACGACGAGCGCGGTCGCGGTTAGGACGAGCTCGGGACCGATCGCGACGTAGTCGATATCCATGAGGTTCCGTCCTGGTCAACTCGGGGCGGGAGCGGTCTTGGCTTGCCCAAGACCGCGGGCGGGACAATTCTCGGGCGGGAGCGGTCTTGGCTTGCCCAAGACCGCGGGCGGGACAATTCTCGGGCGGGAGCGGTCATGGCTTGCCCAAGACCGCGGCGGCAAGAGTTCTGTGTTGTCATCCGCCTATGAGCTCTGCAAGACGAGCGACCGCCTGGTCTTGCACGCCGAAGACGATGACGGGGGCGACACCCAGGGCGAGGATCGCCAGCGCGAGCGGGGTCCATGCCGCCCACTCGACCGCAGCCACGTCCGCGAGTCGCACTTCGGCCCACCGCGCTGGTGGCTGCCCGAGACTGACCCGCTGGATCATCCACAGGAAGTAGCCGGCTGTCAGCACGGTTCCTACGGCCGCGACAATGACGAGGCCGAGGTAGAGGCCGTGCAGAGGTGCGAGGGAGGCGGCAGGTTCGATGGCCGCCCACATCGCCGCAAACTCGCCCCAGAATCCCGCCAGGCCGGGCAAGCCGAGCGAGGCGATGGCGGTGAAGATGAGCAGTCCGCCGTAGCGCGGCATCTTCACGAGCATGCCGCCCCCGATCTCGGCGATCTCTCTCGTGTGGTAACGCTCGTGTAGCGAGCCGGCGAGGAAGAACAACAGACCGGTGATGATGCCGTGGGCGATGTTGCCATAGAGGGCCGCCTGGATGCCGCGACCTGTGAGCGAGGCGATACCGAGCATGACAAAGCCCATGTGACCCACCGAGGAAAAGGCGATGAGGCGCTTCACGTCAGTCTGCGCCAGGCAGCACAGGGCACCGTAGATGATGGCGATAACCGCGAGCACGCCGATGATCGGGGCGAAGAAGCGTGCGCCGTCGGGAAGGATGGGCAGAGCGATCCTCACGAACCCATACGTTCCCATCTTCAGCAGGATCCCCGCGAGCAGCACGGAACCGACCGTGGGAGCTTCGGTATGGGCGTCGGGCAGCCAGGTGTGGAACGGCCACATCGGGACCTTGATCGCGAACCCGAGGAAGATCCCGAGGAACGCGATCGTCTGAAAGCTCGGGCTGGTGCCGAGCCCCCCGCGCGCGGACAGTTCGACGATGTCCCATGGGCGGGTCACCCCGACCGCGCCGGCGGCGAAGAACAGGGCCAGGAACGCCACGAGCATGAACACCGAGCCGAACAGCGTGTAGAGGAAGAACTTCACGCTTGCGTACTCGCGCCTCGGCCCCCCCCAGATCCCGATCATGAAGTACATCGGGACCAGGACGAGCTCCCAGAAGATGAAGAAGAGGATGAGGTCGAACGCGACGAACGTTCCAGCCATGCCCGTCTGCAGCAGGAGCATCAGGGCAAGAAAGCCCTTTGGTCGTCCGGGTTCGGGGAGGTGTCTCAACGTGTAGATGGCCGACAGGAAGGTGAGCAGGTACGTGAGGAAGAAGAGAGGCAGCGAGATGCCGTCGATGCCGAGGTGATAGCGGGTCCGGATGGCCTCGATCCACGCGGTGTTCACCTCGAACTGGAGTTCCCCGGCGCGTGAGAAGTCAAAGGTCGCCGTGATGACGACCACCACGGCGAACGCGAGACCGGTCACGATGACCGCGGCCAGGCGGATGGCCCGGTCCGCCCTGCCCGGCAGGAGCGCGATGCCGCCCGCCCCGAGCAGCGGGATCGCGAGCGCCACGGTAAGCGCCAGTTCGTTCCAACTCATCGTTGCCTCCCAATCACTTCAGGCCCGCCCACCCGGGCCTGCGGCCCTTCCCGTGCAGGCCCGCCCACCCGGGCCTGCGGCCCTTCCCGTGCAGGCCGCCCCCCTGACCTACGGCCTTTCCGCGGAGCGGCAGGCATTCGTCGTGCCGTAGCTACGAGGCGGCGGCCACGACGAGAACGAGCACGACGACCCCGGCCAACATGGCGCCCGCATAGCGCTGGACGTTGCCCGATTGGATGCGCTTCAACCGCTCGCTCCACCATGCCGCGCTGAACGCGCTGCCGTTCACCGCCCCATCAATGAGCTTCTGATCGACGGTGTCGTACGCGACCACCGAGAGGCGGCGAGCAAAAGTGCCCATGCCGCGGACGACGGCGTCGAGGATGAAATCGTTGGACCAGTTCGCTGCCCGACTCAGGACGTCACGGATGGGCAAGACGATGCCTCGGTAGCCGAGGTCGTCGATCCAGTACTTGCTCAAGAGCACGGTCGTCAGCCAACCCATGCGATAGGTGGGGTCGAGATCCGGCAGGCCCTGACCGTACAGACGCCACGCAGCAGCGACGGCGACGAGGAAAATTGCGAGCGCGGCGAGCCCGACGTAAAGGGTCGTGGTTGTGAACTTTGGCGGGCCATGGAGGATGCGTCCCTCGGCGTGCCCTGCATCCGTCCCCTGCGGCGCAGCGAGCTGCCCGTGCCCGCCAGGGGCCGCTTGCGGCTCGGCTTCGGGCCCCACCGGCTCGTGTCCGCCGACGATGCCCTCGGCGGAGGGCTCCTCGTCGCTGACGAACGGGTACGTCGCCTCTTCGAGCACCTCGCTCGCCGTCCAGCTCTCGAATCCCTTCTCCCCGAGCAAGGGGGAGCCAATCCAGCCGGCGGTGAGGGACAGGACGGCAAGTACGACGAGGGGGACCGTGATCCACCGCCCGGACTCGTGTGGGGTCACGTGGCTGCGGTTCGTGCCCCAGAAGATGAGAAAGCAGGCGCGGGCCATGTAGAAAGCGGTGATGCCCGAGGCGAGCAGCGCCAAGGTGAACACGCCCGTTCCGACGGGGGTGACCTCTCCGCCCCAGGACAGGGCGGCAAGGAGGATCTCGTCCTTCGAGAAGTACCCAGCGGTCAGCGGCAGGCCGGCCAGTGCGACGGACCCGACCAGGAAGGTCCAGAACGTCGTCGGCATGTACTTCCGCATGCCACCCATGTCGCTCATGTTGTTGCTGTGGACAGCGTGAATGAGCGATCCCGCACCGAGGAAGAGCAGCGCCTTGAAGAAACCGTGCGTGAAGAGGTGGAAGATACCTGCGGTGTAGCCGCCGACGCCGAGCGCGGCCATCATGTAGCCGAGTTGGGCCACCGTGGAGTACGCGAGCACGCGCTTGATGTCGTCCTGGACC
>JALZEO010000095.1 GCA_030862025.1 Actinomycetota bacterium
GGCCACCGAACCTCGCACAACTCACAGTGGCCCTCACAGGGCAAGCGGCGCAGGCGATGGTCCGGTGGGCACCAGGGGCGCATCAGCAGTCAAGCTGCTGACACCCCAGAGGTTGCCCAGTGAGCGGCGCGACGCAGGAGCGACGCAAGAGGAGCCGTCTCGGGTGGGACAGCGGTCTTGGCTTGCCCAAGACCGCGGGCGGGAGAAATCTCAGGTCCCCTAAGACGACGACGGAGCTCGTCTGTGAGCGGCGCGACGATACGCCTTCACCAAGCTCAGGGGGCGTAGCGGGCCGCCTGGTGGGCGGCATCGAGGGCAAGCTCCAGGAGCCGGTCAACGAGCTGCGGGTAGCTCACGCCCTGGGCCTGCCATAGGCGCGGGAACATGGAATTCGGTGTGAAGCCAGGGATGGTGTTGATCTCGTTGACCCAGACCGCCTCCCCGCCGGTCCCGTATGGTGCCCCGCCCCCGCCGAGACGCAGAAACAGGTCGACGCGGGCCATGCCTCGGCATCCGACCGCCTGGTAGGCCTCCAGGGCCAGGTCTCGGACGCGGCGAGTTAGGTCTTCGGGCAGGTCGGCGGGGATGACGAGTTCGGGGGCGTCAAGGTATTTGGCCTCGAAGTCGTAGAACTCGCGGGTGGGGACGACCTCGCCTGGTTCGGTGACCTCCGGCTCGGAGTTGCCGATGACTCCGACCTCGATCTCGCGCACCCCCTCGATCCCGGCTTCGACGATTGCGACCCGGTCGTATGCGAAAGACTGCTGCAGTCCGTCTAAGAGCGCCCTGCGATCCCAGACCTTCGTGATCCCGATGGATGACCCTTGTCGTGCCGGCTTCGTGAACATCGGATAGTAGAGCGCCCCTTCGAGCTCGCTGACCACAGAATCACGTTCCCGACTCCAGCGCTCGCATCGCACCGGCCGGTACGGCACCTGGGGCAGCCCCCGCGCTTTGAAGGCACTCTTCATCGCCCGCTTATCGATCGCCACTGAGGAGGCGGTGACGTCGGCTCCGACGTAGGGAACGCCGAGAGTGGCGAAAAGGCCCTGGATCGTGCCGTCCTCCCCGTAGGGGCCGTGCAGCACCGGAAACGCCACGTCCACCTCGGAGACGATCTCGAAGCGGTCATCGGAGTCGAAATGGACGAGCCGCGGCCCTTTTCGAGTCAGGACGAGAGCAACGGTGGTGCCGTCGCCGCTCACCTCGGGCAGCGTCCGCCCCGGTGGAGTCTCGGCATGGCCCTCGGTCAGCACCCAGCGACCCTCGCGAGTGATGCCAACCGGCAGGACGTCATAGCGATCGCAGTCGAGGGCGGCGAGGACTGACCGTGCCGACAGACAGGACACCTCATGCTCACGTGAACGCCCGCCGTAGAGGACGAGGACGCGCAGCTTCACTACTGCTGTTCCTTCCAGGTCCTTACCAGAGGCGGTCAAGTGCTTTCCGCCGCAAAGGCCGCTGCTCGGCGGTCGGCGGTCGCCGGTCCGGCGACACAGTAAACCCGCCCGGACCCTGGACCAGCCTAGCCGGGCCTGGGCGTAGCTCCGGGGAATGAGATCACCGTAGCCTTCGCGGTCTTTGGCTGCGCTCGATGGGTTTGGGCATCATGTCCGGACCTCGATCGAGTCCTGAGAAGGTGGGCGAAGCGTGGGACAGATTGGCTACGAGGGTCGTGTCGCCATTGTCACAGGCGCAGGTGGCGGGCTGGGTCGTAGCCATGCGCTGCTCTTGGCCAGCCGCGGTGCCAAAGTCCTGGTCAACGACCTCGGAGTCAACCGCCACGGCGAGGGCCCCGGCGAGAGCATGGCCGACGGCGTTGTGAGAGAGATTCTCACAGCCGGTGGAGAGGCCGCAGCGAACTACAACGGGGTCCAGACCCTGGAGGGTGGCCAGGCCATCGTGAAGAGCGCCTTCGACCGCTGGGGGCGAGTCGACATCGTCGTGAACAACGCCGGGATCCTGCGTGATGTGTCATTCAAGAACCTCCAGGACGACCAATTGGACGCCGTGATGAAGGTGCACCTGTACGGCGCCTTCCACGTCACGCGAGCAGCCTGGCCGCTGCTGCGGGAGCAGGCCTATGGCCGCATCGTCAACACGACCTCAGGCTCGGGCCTGTACGGCAACTTCGGCCAGTCAAACTATGCCGCGGCGAAGATGGGACTCATCGGCCTGACCCGCACACTCGCCCAGGAAGGCATGAAGTACGGCATCACGTGCAACGCGATCGCGCCGATCGCAGCCTCTCGCATGACCGCCGACATCCTGCCACCGCAGCTGTTCGAGCGGCTCGAGCCGGCCTGGGTCTCCCCGATCGTGGGTTACCTCGTCTCCGAGGAGTGCACCGAGACCGGACGGATCTTCTACGCGGGCGGCGGCTACTACGCGCGCGTGGCCGTCATGGAGGGTAGGGGCGTCACCTATGCATCGGCGCCCTCGGTGGAGGACCTCGCGGAGCGCTGGTCCGAGATCGTGAAGATGGATGGCGCCCGCGAGTTCGCCAACCTCGGTGAGTCGACCTTCGCCGTCATGCAGGCGCTGGGACTGGAGATCGGGACAAGCTAGAGGCGCCGCGCAGTCGTCGGCGCTCATGACCTACGGCCAGTTGCCGGCGAGGAGGGCGGTTTCCTGCTGCGGCAAGCCGTGCAGCTCGGGCTTCGGTTCGCGGGTCATGAGGCTCGCGACGAGGTCGGCAGGGTTGAGGCCTTCGTGAACGACTTTCACCACGGCTTCGGAGATCGGCATCTCCACTCCGGTCCGCCGGGCCAGCGCGACGATCGCGGTCGATGACCTCACACCTTCCGCGACCATGCGCATGCCGAGGACGATCTCGTCGAGGCGCTCTCCACGGCCGAGACGTTCACCCACCGTCCGGTTACGCGACTTCGGTGAGGAGCAGGTGACGATAAGGTCGCCGACGCCCGCGAGGCCCAGGAAGGTGAGAGGTTTGCCGCCGAGGGCGACGCCAAGCCGGGCCATCTCGGCCAGGCCTCGCGTCACGAGGGTCGCCTTCGCGTTGTGGCCCAGTCCCATGCCGTCGGCAATGCCCGCCGCGATCGCGAGTACATTCTTCGTGGCTCCGCCCGTCTCGCATCCGATGGGGTCCGGGTTGGTGTAGACCCGGAAATGGGAGGTCATGCACGCGTGCCGGGCCGCGATGGCCCGTCGCTCGTCCGAGGCAGCGGCGACGGTGGCGGCCGGCAGCCGCTGGGCGATCTCACTCGCGATGTTGGGCCCGCTGACGACCACGACTCGGTCAGGTTGGCAGTCGAGCGTCTCGATGACGATCTGGCTCCCTCGCCGTAACGTCTCCGCCTCGACGCCCTTTGCCAAGCTCACCACGGTCGCGTCGGGCGGGATGAGGTGCCCCCACTCGCGCAGCTGCTCGGTGAGCCACACGGAGGGGATCGCGAGGACGACGACGTCGGAGCCCCTGAGTGCCTGAGCCGCGTCCGCCGTCGCGTGGAGGTCTTCGGGCAGTTCGACGCCGGGCAGGTAGTCCTCGTTGCGGTGAGTCTCGTTGATCTCCTCGGCGAGCTCCTGACGGCGGGCCCAGAGTGTGGCGGAGTTCGCTGCATCGGAGCACAGCAATGCGAACGTCGTCCCCCACGAGCCCGCGCCTATCACCGCCACCTTCTGCACCATCGGTCTTCTCCTTGCCACGGGGCACCGTACCTTGGCGGCCTGAGCAGGCGTGCGGTTGGCGGGTCTCGGCCCATTACGCTTCCCGCGTGTCCAGCCGACCTGCGACGTCGCCCCCAGCAGCGCCGAATGCCCCTCCTGGGGCGGCTGCCACGTCACCCCACACCGCGTTCGAGGCGCACCGTGCGCCCTCAGGACCGGTCGTCGCCCTCGTGCCGTTGCGTACGCCCGGCACGGGCAAGACGCGACTCGGGGGCGGCGGGACGGGCGGGAGACCCGGGCGGGCGGGCCAGATGTTGAGTCCCGAAGAGCGGGCAGCACTTGCCGCCGCCATGCTCGCCGACGTCGCTGCCGCGTTGCGGTGCGTGCCCATCGACCGGGTCGTCGTGGCGGCGTCGGGGCCGGAGGCAGCTACCG
>JALZEO010000096.1 GCA_030862025.1 Actinomycetota bacterium
CGCCACCGAACCGTTCGGTGGCCTCGCCCCCCTGCTGATCCTGCTCGTCCGCCTCGGCCCCCGCCTGGTCCTTGGCTTCGGTCGTATCGCTCATGGGCAAACCTCCGCTGACGCAAACATGGCGAAGAACGGGCTCGTCATCCTTCTGGGCGGCGCCCGCCACACCGAGCTGCTGGTCTCGCCTGGCCAGTGAAGGCGCCCTCGAGGAGATGGGCCCGCACGTCTCCCCGCGGCGTCAGCTCGACCGGTGAAGCAGATTCCCAGGCGCACGGTCATGCTCAGCTGCGACAAAGGCGCCGCGGTGGTGCTGTCGGGCCAAAAGTCTTCGACGGCACTCACCATGAGCGTCCAGCGCGACAGGGGGTTGGACCTACCTGGGTCGTGGTAACTGAGGCTACCTGCTTCCAGGTAGCCGAAGGGGGGTTTTGGGCAAAATGCCCGGGAGGCTGCGGGTCCAGCCCGCCCAGCCCGCTCGTTCACACCGACAGCGGTGGGGGTGTTGGAAGTCGCGTCAAGAGGACCGGGCCGGCTCGCAGCCGCTTCGATGCGCTTCGGATGCGAGCCGTTCATGCCCTACCCCCGCCCACTTGTCCGCGTGGGATGTCGTCCAGGCAGCTCGACGAGCCCGAGTCGGATTGCCTCCGTCACCGCTTCCAGTCGTGACCCGACCCTGAGCTTCCCGAGGAGGTTCCGCACATGCGTCTGCACGGTCTCCACGCTGATCCCCAACTCGTTCCCGATGACGCGGTTGCTTCCCCCGGCGAGGAGCAGCTCGAGCACGTCCTTCTCGCGGGGTGTGAGGTGAGCTTTCAGCAGTTGCGCCTGCCATTGTGCCTCACGTGCAGCATGAAGGACGCGGAGACGCCTCGACATGTCCCGGGGATCCAGGAGGTTCTCACCTCGGGCGACTGCTCGGATCGCGTCCAGCAACTCGCTCATCTCAGCCGATTTGTGAATGATCGCCGCAGCGCCCGCTTCAATCGCCCGCCCCAGCTCGACGTCGCTGTTGAGTGCCGTGAGCACGAGGCAGGCGCTGTCGGGGCTGGTACGTCGGATGGCTTCCAAAGCGTCGACCCCATCCCCGCCGGGGAGGTCGAGGTCGACGATCACGACGTCCGGAAGCTGCTCCGCTGCGACGTCGCCCGCCACTTCCCCCCGTCCCACCTGCGCCACCACACGTAGATCGTCCTGGAGCCCGAACACCGCCTCCAGCGCCGCACGAAAGCTAGCGTGGTCTTCTACCAGCATGAGGGTGATCATCGGGCCAGCCTTGCGAAAACCGTGCGACCCATTGCTCAAGCGAGGTCGGTGGGACTCGACTCCAGGGCAGCGAGGGCGGCCCCGACGAGATCGGCCCAGTGCGGCTTCAGTTCGAGCTCCGGCAGTTCCGCAAGTGGTTGCCAGAGGGCTCCCACGGCGGCGGCTGCCCGGACCCGGTCGCCCGGGGTGGGCTCTGACCCGGCAAGTAGGTCGTACATGACGTCGATCTGGCAAGCAAAGCGGTCACGTATAGCAGGGTGATTACGCACCGAGGGGTCGCCTCCGATGACCCGGATCATGCTGCGGTGGCGAGCCAGTATCTCGAGGTAGGCGGACAAGATGCGTGGGCGTCCCTCCGGAGGTTGAGCGAGGAGTCGGTCCACATCGTCGAGGAACGGTTGGGCCAGGCGGGTGAGTACCTCCTCCTTCGACCGCACGTGGTGATAGAGAGCTGGTTTCGTGATTTCCAGCCGTTCCGCGACCTCCTGCATGGAGGTCCCGTGGAAGCCCTGTCGACTGAACAGCTCGAGGGCCGTGGGCAGCACCTGCGGTCCGACTGGGGACCGGCTCATGTGCTTGCTCCTGCCTGGCGACCGCGTGAGCTAGCGCAGGCCTTCTCCGCCCGGACCGCCGTGTAGGAGCGCGAGCAGCGCGACCGCAACCGGCGCTCCGACTGCACCCGGACCGGCGACCCGTTGGACCTTGGCATGTCTCGCCTCGCCTGAGTTCGTTGACGCTGCGGCCCGTGATATCGACGGGCGGCGATCCGATCTGAGTTTGAGGGCGTCGGACCGGTCGTGCCTGCGTCTGAGCAGGTAGAGGAAACTACTTTGAATCGGGTAACCGCCCGACCGGTTACGACGCCAGGACGCCTTCCTCGGCGCTGGCCGCGGGCGCGAGTTCCCGATCCCGTACAGCGTTGACCGCTATGCGAGGAATCGGGCTGGGATCAAAGGTGCTCGTTCGGCGGCCTTCGATCGGGGGATGAAGTCGTGGCGAGATGACGGACTGAGGATTCGATAATCTCGCTCATGCAATCCACGCCGATTGTCAGACCGACGCTCATCGACGCGCTACGCTTCTTGGATAGATCAGCCTATGTGCCCGGACCAAAGACCGTCAAGATCGTTCTACATGTCTCTCATACCGAAAAGCCGTGACCTACCTACCAGCGCGTATCTAGCGTGGGGCCTCGCATGGAAAGGCTGATCGACTTCCTTCTTCGCCACGAAACAGGGACTCAGCGGTGGGCCAGCACGCTCGGTGTGCTGATTGCGGCAGCCATACTCCACCGGCTCGTCCGATCCCTCGTCCGGCGACGTCTCACCGATGCGTTTCACCGCTACTACGCCCAGAAGGCGGTCACCTACGCTTTCATCGGACTCGTCATCGTCGCCATCTCCATCATCTGGAGCGCGTTCGCCGGACGCGTCGGCGTTGTGCTGGGAGTCGTGGCGGCAGGCGTCGCGTTCGCCATGCAGGAAGTGATCGGTGCCTTGGCGGGATGGGTCAACATAGTCGTGGGTCGCATTTACCACGTCGGCGACCGTATCGAGATGGGGGACGGGGTTCGGGGGGACGTCATGGACGTATCGCCGCTGCGGACCAAGATCCTGGAGATCGGATCTGAAGTCGACGAATCCGACGAGGAGCAGAGCCCGAGCTGGGTCCGTGGAAGACAATACACGGGCCGCGTCGTCGCAGTCTCGAACAAAGCGACCTTTACGGAACCGGTCTACAATTACACGGCGATATTCGAGTACATCTGGGAAGAAATAGCCTTCCCGATCTCGTATCGCAGTGACTGGAAGAAGGCTGAGGAAGTCATCCAGGAGGAGGTTGATAACGCCTCCGCATCGCTCGGGGCGCAGGAAGCAATGCGTACGCTGTATCGACGCTATCCCGTGCCTATGGCGGAAGTGAAGCCGCGCGTCTTCATTCGCGCTACGGAGCATTGGATGGAACTCGCCGCCCGCTTCGTAGTGCCGGTACGAACTGCCCGCTCCATGAAGGACGACCTTACTCGTCGCATCTATGAGCGACTGGCCGAGGCGGGCGTGGCGATCGCCTCAACGACCGTTGACGTCACCCTGCGAGTTCCGAACTCCGGGGCAGGGGGTGGGCGCGAAGCTGGGGAGGCCGCCGAGTAGCCTCTGGGTCGCGACTTCGGTCTCCTCAGGATCTCGACTGAGCGGCGCTGCTGCTGCAATGATGGGACGATGGGCGGGGACGGCTCGGGCGAGAGGGCTTGGCCCCCCGTCTGCGCGCGCCTCACTCCGGGTCGGAGGAGTCTGAGTTCGTCGCTGCGTCGTGAGGGGAGAGGTCCGCTCGAGCGCGCCGCGGTTCGTGCTGCCTCATCTCGCGCCGCGCCCTTCTCGCGCAGCCTCGGAGGGGCGGCAAGGTGATCGTCGTGCTGAGTCTGCTCGCAGCCGTGGGCTGGTGCCTGCTGTTTTCAGCCCTTGCCGTGGCGCTCGTGAAAGGGCCCCGTCTGCGGGCGTGGGCATGGGCCGGTGGTTTGCCTTTGCGGCTGGGGGCGCTACCCGTGGAGGAGGTTGAGGCGGACGAGGCGCCGCGCGGCTGGAAGTGCGCCCAGCTGGTGATCTCGCTCGACGGCACTCAGATCCGGCTGGCTGGGCTGGCCGTGGCGGGGGTGTACGCAGCGGAGGACATTGCGGTGTGCCTACGGGGCGCCGACCATGTCCCGCCCGCACTGGACTGCGTGTGTGGCTTCTACGCCTTCTGTGACCGCCGGGACGCCGCCCGACTGCTGGCGCGACGCCTCGATTACACCGGCCATGTCATCTCTGTGCTGTGCGAGGTCGACCTCGCCGGGACGGTGATCGTGTGTGACCGCGGCTACCGCGCGGAGCGGCAACGGGTGCTCCAGGTCGGCCTGCTGCCGTGGTGCGCCGGCTGCGCCGCTCGGGGCCGGCTGGTACCTGCCGAGCTCCTGAGCGTCGAGCATGCCCCGTTCGGGATCACGCGTCTCACCTTCGCCGGGACGAACCGTTCCCTGGCGGCTCATCGGCGCGCGCAACTCCGGCACAGCTGGGGATCGTTGCGTTCCCTCTGTGATCGCTGCGCCAGCGCCGCCGGAGGGGTGGGGTTGAATCTGTTGCAGATCGCCGAACAACTGGGCACCGAAGTGCGCTGGCTCGACGCGGGTCTCGTGGCTCCTGAGCGCGTGCTGGCGGTTCACCGCCCCCACCCCCTGAGCGGGCCCTGATCGAAAGCTCACTTCTCCAACGCTGCGTCGAGCAGGTTGCGTGCGATGACGCGCAAGGCAAGCACCTCGTCCGCACCCTCGAAGATCGACAGGACGCGTGCGTCGACGAAGTAGCGCGACACGGAGAACTCTTCAGCGTAGCCCATACCACCATGGAGCTGCTGGGCCTCGCGCGTAACCCACTCGGCGAGCCGGCATGACAGCTGCTTCACCATCGAGGCCTCGAGCCGCCCCTCGCCCTTGGCGAGCAGTCGCGCGGCCCGCAGCGTCAGCTGCCGGCAGGCGACAAGGAGACACGCCATGCGGGCGATCTTGGTGCGCGTGAGCTGATAGTCCGACAGCGGTCGGGCGAAGACCTGCCGCTGCGTCGTGTAGGCCACGGCATCCTCGAGTGCAGCCTGAATGAGCCCGAGGGCGCGCGCCGCGGTCTGCAGCCGACCGGTCGCG
>JALZEO010000306.1 GCA_030862025.1 Actinomycetota bacterium
AGGAGCTCCTGCGGGCCATCTACCAGGCCCCCGACATCTACCACGCCCGCTTGGAGTTCGAACGGTTCTTTGAGTGGGCCGCCGAGGTCGACGTCCCCGAGGTCACCCGACTGGCCACCACCATTGACCGCTGGAGCAGCGAACTGCTCGCCTACTTCCGCACCGGACGCGCCAGCAACGGCCGGGTCGAAGCCCTAAACGGCGAACTCGAAGCAGTCGACCGCACCGCCCGGGGTTTCCGAAACTTCGATAACTACCGCACCAGAATGCTGCTCAAAACTGCCGTCGACTGGCACACTCCCACCACACCAAGACTCCGGGGCCGCACCACTCAAAGCCAACCCGCCGCCCCCGCCTTAATCGCGTAGGCCCTTACCGAGGGACCCGAAGTTCTAGACGTGGACTCCCGAGGTGCTCATGTCGGCGCCGACAAGACACTCCTCGCTGGGGGGCGCAGCAGCGCCCCCCGGAACCGCGCCCGGAGCCGATGAGGTCGCAAGCGTGCTCGGAAAGCTGTCCCGAGGCGATCCCCGGCGCTCGCGGCGGCGCCGTCCCTCTGCTATGAGTCGCTGGCGGCCCTCATCTGCTCCACGGTGCCGTCCCCCGAGGTACGGTGACGAGGAAGCGAGAGGACCCATTGTCGACTGCTCTGAGTACGCAAAGGTTCGCAGGAGGCTGCAAGACAGCGCCTCTATGCGCCTGCTGCTACCTCCCAGCGCCAGCCTGGGCATGGGTGGCAATGTGCCCGTTAACAGGCGAAAGGGCAGGACTGATCCAGTCGAAGTGGAGTTGAGGGGTAGTCATGAAAGGCGATCGCTTGCTTCGCAACGAAGAAGTCGTCGGTTCAAATCCGATCACCTCCACTCCGGAAAGCGCCTGTTTCAGGGCGCTTCCGCCGTTTTCCTGATCTCCTTTCGTGCGGCTGCGTACGAGGCGTTCCCCCCAGCCGCCCAGCCCTCTTCTCGGGCGAGTAGGGTGGGCAGGAGTCGCCGTCTGGAGCGGCCATGAGGATCGGCTTCACGCCGGACCCGACGCTGTATCCGTTCGAGTCGCGCTGGTTCGACTCGTCGGCGGGACGCATGCACTACATCGACGAAGGATCGGGTGCGCCCATCCTCTTCCTCCACGGCAATCCCACGTGGAGTTTCCTCTACCGCCACGTTGTGGCGCGCCTCAGGGAGCGGTTCCGGTGCCTAGCCGTGGACTACCTGGGCTTCGGGCTCTCGGATCGACCCGCCTCGTACGGCTACACGGTCGACGAGCACGCACGAGCCGTGGGCGAGCTCGTGGACCACGTCGGCCTCGACGATTTCATCACCATGGGTCAGGACTGGGGCGGTCCGATCAGTCTGGCGGTCGATACGGCGCGCGCCGACCGCGTGCGGGGCGTCGTGCTCGCCAATACCTGGTTCTGGCCGGCGAACCTGTATTTCAGGATCTTCAGCGCCGTCATGTCGAGTGGGCCGTTGCAGCGCAGGATCCTGGAGAAGAACCTCTTCGTCGAGCGGTTGATGCCCAGGGCGATGGCCAAGAAGCTCAGCCCCGACGAGATGGACCATTACCGCAAGCCTCAGCCTTCGCCAGAAGCGCGACGGGGGGTCGCAGAGCTGCCGAAGCAGATCGTGGACGCGCGGCCTCTGCTCGAACGCCTCGAGCGCGAGGTGCCGGCGAAGCTGGGATCCAAGCCGGTCCTGCTCGTGTGGGGGATGAAGGACGCAGCCTTCCGGCCCAAAATGATGCTCCCTAAGATGCGCGCGACGTTCAGAGATCACGTCCTCGTCCAGCTCCCCAAGGCGAACCACTACATCCAGGAGGACGCGCCGGAGGAGGTCGCCAAGGCGATCCTCCAGCGGTTCGGTTGATCCGCGCGAGGGACGCGTGCAGCTTTCGTCTCGAGGCGGGGTCGCGGGGGAAGATCCACGAGCGATGGGTTCAGGGCGGATGGCGTAGTCGGTCAGCCACTGCCAGATGGTGCTGCCCGAGATGGCCGCGACCGGGCCGCGGCGGAGCAGTGTGGCGCGGATGTCAGGGACGTGCAGGCGCGACAGCGCCATGCCCCGCTCATGCGGCAGTTGGCAGGCGATGGCCTTGACCTCGACCACCAGCTCAGCGTGGAGAGATCCCGGGGTGCCGGGTGGAGCGTCGCCAGGGGGAGGGCAACGAAGTCGCCGATCAAAAAGCCGGGGATGGTCGCAATGCCAAGAACTGCAAGAAGTAAGCAAGGTTAGCGAGCCAACATTCCCGTGTTGCCTGCCGCCTTTCGGGAGCTGTGCCTTATGGGTGTGGTTGTGTCGTGGACCGGACAGATCACCAAAGGCTCGCAGGTGAAGCGGGTAACAGCGTTCTGGACTGCGAAGAGGCTAATGCCAGAATTGGATGAGGTTTCACGACCACGAGTTGTACCTTTGCCGATGATGTCTTCCGTCTCAGCGGCGCACGAGCAGGTGCAGGGAGACGGTGAGGTCGCCAGAGCCGTCGACTGCCTGGTGACATAGCTCAGGCTCGAAGAGATAGCCGCCACCGACGGGGGCGATCTGCTCGTCGATGAAGCGGGGGTGATCCGGCCAGCCTGCGTATCGAAGATTGCGTTCGACGCCGACGATCGTTACCGCCGCCCCCCAACTTTCATGGCGATGGGGGGGTGTCACCTGCCGTGCCCCGAGTACGACGCTCGCGAGCGACCACGCCGCTTCCTCGTGGAGGCAGTGGGATGCTGACTCGCCCGGCGGATCGGCGCTTAGCAGTTCGGGCGGCCAGCCCCCGCCGCGCGCAAAGACCATCAGGACGTGAAGTGCCTCGCGGCGTTCCCCTGCTGCCGCGTCGGAACGAAGCAGCGGTCTCAACCGGTCGCGGAGGCGACCCAAGCGCGGAGCGTAAGGGGCATGGTGCACCCTGAGGAGGTCATGACTGCCGGCCGCCCCGATGGTCCCCAATGCTGAGTCTGGAGGCGCGACAAGCCACGAGGCAGCGCGACGCTGCCGCAGCCGGTCGACCTCGAGCGTCAAGACGTCCGAGCGGTCCGACCAGACTGGGGTCGGTTTGCGCGGGGACACGGAGAGGTCGCGCGGACCGAGCCACTCGAGGAGCATTAGGCCCCCCCTAGCCGCCGTCCTGCTCGCGGCCGCGTCAGGCGTCGACGGTCCTCGTCTGCCCGCTCCTCGCCTACGCCAACCACGAGCACGGCGTCGCTGCCGGAGGCGAGCGCCGCGATCCTGGCCTCGAGTCCTCCTGCGCCCTGGCCATCCGCGCAGGGGACGGTAAGGACCTCGTCGGCGTCCAACTCGCGAGCGGCTGCGTCCAGACCTCCCCACCCGTCAAAGTCATCACCCGGTGCCCAGCACGCGACCCGGACGTTCTGGCCGATGTCCGTCAATGTTGCTATCAGGCCACCGAGTCCATAGACGAGATCGTGTGCATTTGCGGCCACCGCGAGCACGGACCTCAGCGGCGCGACGACTAGCGGCGCAGGTCGGCGGATGAGCGCGTCCACGGATCACCTCATCACTAGCCTACTTACCGTGCGTCCCCACGACGGGTCGTGGGCCGGACCACGGAGACGCGACTTACACGACCGAGATCCGGCTCCCACTCCTGGCAGAATAGAGGCTCATGCACAGTGGACTGACGGACGCGGCGAGTCCTTATCTGCACGCGCACGGTGACGATCCCGTTGCCTGGTCGCCCTGGGAGCCGGCCACCTTCACCCGAGCGCGTGACGAGGACAAGCTGCTGCTGCTTTCCGTCGGCTACCTCTCATGCCACTGGTGCCACGTCATGCAGCGCGAGTCGCACAGCGACGACCAGACCGCCAGGGTCATCAACGATCACTTCGTCGCCGTCCTCGTCGATCGGGAGGTTCGGCCCGACATCGACCTCATCTACCAGTCGGCCATCGAGACGCTCGAGGAGCAAGTTGGCTGGCCGCTGCACGTGGTACTCACGCCCGAAGGACTCCCGCTGGGAGGCGGTGTCTACTTTCCCCCAGCCGGCAGCAATCGTCGCCCGAACTTTCTCGACCTCGTCAACGACATCTTCGAAGCCTGGAGTCGGCAGCCGGAGGTACTTCGTCGCCGTGGCCAGGATGCCCTGGCTCGTATCGGCCGATCTATCGACCCGCCACCGGCAGGCCCTCAACTCCCGGAGGATCTTCACCGCGACGCCCTCACCCAGCTCGAAGCCGGTTTCGACCCCGAGCACGGTGGATTCGGTGAAGGGCCGATGTACGCGCCCAAGCTCCTGCATCCCGCGACGCTCGACCTTTTGCTGAGGCTCGCCAGGCGCGGCTTCGAGACCGCCGGCCAACTGTCGCGGCGGACACTCGACGCGATCGCGAACGGCGCCGTCTTCGACCAGATCGGTGGCGGGTTCCACCATTATGCCGCAGACCGACGCTGGCGGGTGCCCCACTTCGAGAAGACGCTCTACGACAATGCTCAGCTCGTCGAGGTCTTTGCCCGGGCCTGGGAGGTCTTCGACGTCCCCCTGCACCGGCGGGTGTGCGAGCGGACGGCCGAG
>JALZEO010000115.1 GCA_030862025.1 Actinomycetota bacterium
ACTGTCGCGATCCTCGTCCCGGCACGACCGGGATCACCTTCGCCTTCCCCGGAGTCTCCGGGCCTCGCGGCCCCACGCGAGCGCGAGGTGCTCGTTTTCGCCGCAGCGTCGTTGAGCGACGCCTTCAAGGCTCTCGGGACGGCCTTCGAGTCGGCCAACCCGGACACGAGCGTGCGTTTCAGCTTCGCGGGTAGCCAGCAGCTTGCCGCCCAAATCCTCCAGGGGGCACCGGCTGACGTCTTCGCCTCCGCCGACCAGCGACAGTTGCAGGCCGTCGCCGGCGCCCAAGCCGTCGCCGGCGAGGCTCCCCTGTTCGCGGCCAATGAACTGACCATCGTCGTCGAGCGCGGTAATCCGCTGCGCGTCCGGGGGCTGGCCGATCTCGCGCGCGACCTCACCCTCGTGCTGGCCGCCGAGGAGGTTCCTGCCGGACGCTACGCCCGCCAGGTGCTCGAACATGCCGGTGTCCAGGTCACCCCGGCTTCGCTCGAGAACGACGTCAGAGCCGTGCTGTACAAGGTGCGGCTGGGCGAGGCCGACGCAGGAATCGTGTACACGAGCGACGTGGTGGCTGCCGGGGGCGCCGTCGACGCCATCTCCATCGAGGCCCAGCACAACGTCCGCGCCCACTACCCGATTGCGGTCCTGGCGGACGCGCCCAACTCCGACGGCGGTCACGCCTTCGTCACCTTCGTCCGCTCCCCCGAGGGGCAGGCCCGCCTCGGCGAATATGGGTTCTCCTCGCCGTGAGCCCGATCGTCAGGCGACTCGTGACCGCTGCGCCGGCAGCGAAAGCACGGTCCAGCGTCGCGCTGAGCATGGTGATGGTCGGCCTCGGGCTCCTGGCCCTGTCCCTGCTGCTGCTGCCGCTCCTCGGCCTCGTGGTGCGGGTTCCGTGGTCGCGGCTCGGCCCTCTCCTGCTCCAGAGCTCGGTGAGGACCGCGCTGAGACTGTCGCTCGTCACTTCGCTACTGGCCGTGGCGCTGGCCAGCCTGCTCGGAGTCCCGCTGGCCTGGCTGTTCGCCCGCACCAACTTCCCTGGCAAGTCGGTCGTGCGGGCCTTGGCCTTGCTGCCGATGGTCCTCCCTCCCGTTGTCGGTGGGGTCGCGCTGCTGCTCGCCTTCGGTCGCCGTGGCGTCGTGGGCCAGGCGTTGGCCAGCATCACCGGGTGGTCACTACCGTTCACCACTGCCGCGGTCGTGCTCGCCGAGACCTTCGTGTCGATGCCTTTCCTCGTCGTCAGTGTCGAATCCGGCTTACGCATGCTCGATCTGCGACTCGAAGACGCTGCCCTCACGCTCGGCGCCAGCCGGTGGCGGGTATTCCGGCGGGTGACCGTTCCCCTCGTCGCCCCGTCGCTCGCTGCCGGCGTGGCCCTGTCTTGGGCCCGTGCCCTCGGCGAGTTCGGGGCCACGATCACGTTCGCGGGCAACCTTCCTGGGCGAACCCAGACCGTGCCCCTGGCCGTCTACCTCGAGCTCGAGACCCACCCCGACGCTGCCTACCTCCTCAGCCTCGTCCTACTCGTCATCTCGGTCGTGGTTCTCGTGGCTCTTCGCGGGCATTTCCTCCCCGGCTCGCGCATTCCTTCCCGCCCCGACTCGGTCTCCAACCTCTGGGTGCGCCCGCCCATGTCATCTACCGACGGCGAGCAACTCCTGGAGGTCGACACGGGCCGCACGTCGGCCCCGTCTGCGTAACGTCGCGAGATCGCCCGCGGCCTGGGCACGTTTCAATGTCGAGAAGCCGTGCGCTGTCCCGGGGATCGGCAGCTCCTCGACGTCCTCACCGATGACTTGGAGGAACACGCCGCTCTTCGGGCCTCCCTTGTGCAGCTGGCCGGTGGAGTGCAGATATCCCGGCCCGATGCAGAGGGTGGTGGCGACCCGGAGGCGGTCGCGAAGCGTGGCCCGAACCCTCTGGAGTGCCCCCACAACAGGGGCACCGGGCTCGACGTAGGCGAGGATGGAGAGGTAGTCGCCAGGCTGAACCAGGCCGAGGATGGCCTCGAGCGGCGCGATCGGTCCATTCCGCGATCCGGTCAACGCCTCGGCGGTCGCCTCCTTCGCCGCGACGACGTCCGGCTGGTCGAAGGGATTCACGCCGAGCAGCACGCCGGTGAGAGCCGTGGCGAGCTCCCAGCGAAACACTTCGCCGCCGAGGTCGAGGACTTCCTGGAGTGGAAGCTCGATCAGCGGGTGATCAGCGGCGAGCTCGTCCGCGCCGGGCAGGGGTCCGAACGCGACGAATAGCCGGTCGTCGCCATAGACGCCGAGGGACCGCCTCGTGGGCGGGGGCTCGCCGATAATCGGGACGAGGCCGGTCTCGTTCTTGCCGGTGGACTCGGCGAGGAGCTGCTCGAGCCAGCCTCCGAACCGCTCGACCTCGGGAGGCAGGAGGAGAGTCAGCTTGTCGCGCCCTTCCCGGACGGCCGCCGCGAGGATCGCCGCGAGCCGAGCGGCTGGGTTCTCCTCGAGCGGTACTTGGGGACTACACGTCTGCGCCATGACAGCGGCGCGGGAGAGGAGCCCAGCGATATCGATTCCGGCCAGCGCAGCGGGGACCAGTCCGAAGTACGTGAGCGCCGAGTACCGTCCCCCGATATCGGTGCGGTTCTCGAACACGGCGCGGAAGTCGTATTCGTGGGCGAGTCTTGCGAGTGGCGTGTCGTGGTCGGTGATGGCAACGAACTGCTCGCCGCGCCGCCCCGTCAACTTCCAGAAGTACGACAGATGGGCCCGGGTTTCGATGGTCGTCCCCGATTTCGAGGCGATCACGAACAGGATCTCATTGAGTGGGGCCGCGTTCTCCGCCCGCCGGACCGCCGCGGGGTCGGTGGAGTCGAGCACGTGCAGTCGTGGGAAGCCCGGCTGGCGCGCGAAGTGCTCCATGACCTGGCTGATGCGGCTCGAACCACCCATGCCGGCCAGCACGATCGCCGTGTAGCCCTCGTCCGCCACCTCGGAGGCGAACCTCTTCAGGTCATCGACTGTCGCTGACATCTCGGCTGGTGCCTCGAGCCACCCGAGGCGGTCGGCGACCTCGTCGGGGTCCGGCTGCCACAACCGGTGGTCACCCTGCCAAGCGCGAGCGATCGCATCCAGTTCGATCAGTTCGTCAAGAGTTTCGCGTACGGACTCCTCGATCCCGCCCAGACGCTCGGACAGCACCCGCTGGCCGTAGGTCACAGCAGGGGTGTCCCGATCCATGATCGGAGGATATGAGGCCGATCAGGAGGGCCGCGAGGGACGCATGGCCGGTCACCGCGGGGTGTCGCGGGTGGGGAGTGGGGGCGGTGCGTTGCAGCTGGCATGCTGTCACCATGAGTGACCAGGGTGCGGTGCTGCTCGTCAGCTTGGCCGGCGAGATCCATGTGAAGTCCGCGCGGACGCGGGCGCGGTTTCAACGCGTGTTCTGTCACAACCTTCAGCGCGCCCTCGACCGCCTCGCGCCGGGCAGCCGCTTC
Source organism: Actinomycetota bacterium (assembly GCA_030862025.1). GTDB lineage: Bacteria > Actinomycetota > Nitriliruptoria > Nitriliruptorales > JAHWKO01 > JALYGD01. Next base: position 3,467 of record JALZEO010000115.1, read on the forward strand.
GAGCCGGTCGGCGGCGGGCGGTTCCTCGTTGCGTCCAGCCACCTCGCGGGTGCCGTGGAAGCCGCCACGACGACCTTCGGCTGTCAGCGGGTTGAACGGGCCTGTGCCCTCGCCTGGCGCTCTCTCGACGAGCTTGCTGAGCGTGTGGCCGAAGCTGCGCGCGACTCCGTTGCGGGGCGCACCTTCGCCGTGCGGGTGCGCCGTCGCGGCGATCACCCCTGGGGGTCGCCCGACGCCCAGCGACTCATCGGCGACCTCCTACGCCCCGTGTCGGGTGGGGTCGACCTCGATCGCCCCGAGGTCGAGGTGCGGGTGCTCGTGCTCGGCGAGCGAGCCTGGATCGTCGAGGAGGACTGGCTCGGCCCGGGCGGCATGCCGCTCGGCACCCAGGAACGCTGCCTCGCACTGCTGTCGGGTGGGTTCGACTCACCCGTCGCAGCGCACATGGTGATGCGGCGGGGCAGTCGGGTCGACTTCCTTCACGTGCGTCTCGACTGCGCTCAGAGCGAGCAGGCGCTCGCCGTGGCCTACGCGCTGTGGCGCAGGTGGGGAGCTGGCACGAGCCCGCTGGCATGGGTCGTCGACTTCGGGCAGGTGAGACAGGCCCTTCTCGACCTCGTCGCACCACGTCTCCGCCAGGTCGTGCTCAAGCAACTCATGTTCCGTGCGGCGGACGTCGTCGCCCGCGATCTCGGGATACCCGCCCTCGTCACAGGAGAGGCCATCGGACAGGTGTCGAGTCAGACGCTGCATCACCTCGCCGAGATCGACGCCGCGTGCACACGAATTGTGCTGCGTCCCCTGGCCGGATTCGACAAGGATGAAATCGTCACCCGTTCGCGCGCTATCGGTACCCACGGGCTGTCGTTGCGCGCCCAGGAGGTGTGCGACCTGGCGGGGGGCCCTGTTGCCGTGGCCGCCCGGCGCTCAACCCTCACGCGAGCCCAGGCCTCGCTGCCCGAGGGGCTCGTGGAGGCCGCGGCTGCCACCCGGCGTGTGATCGCGCTCGAGCATTGGGTACCGGGCATGGAGGCGGTGCCCCTCGTCGACACGCCGCCCCCGGGTGTACCAGTTGTCCACGCCTCGGAGGACGTGCCGGCAGGGGGACCTGTGGCGGTGACCGGACGTGGCGCGGTGCGCCTGGCCTCGCGACTCAGCGCAGCGG
>JALZEO010000118.1 GCA_030862025.1 Actinomycetota bacterium
TGCTCAACGTAGTTGTAGCTAGGTACGCGACCTTGATTCGCCTGTGTGCTGATCGATCGCTGTGGACGAACCATAGGAAGGAGGCGAGGCCATCATGAATGAGCGTCGTGGCAGCCGGGGAAAGCGCCCGACCATTTCCGAGCGTGAGCTGGCCAAGGCTCGCGCTGTCGAAGCAGCAGACGACGTCGCGCTCGACCGTGCCACTGAGGCGGTGACGCTCTGCGCCTCATGCCGTCAGCCGATCGATCGTGACGCGGTGATCACGCCGCAGGGTCCGGTGCACCAGGAGTGCCTCGACGAAGCCTGGGGCGAGTAGTCACCTGATCGCTCTCCCTAGACATCCAAGAGCAGCACCACTCCACAACCCCTGATCGAGATCACGTTTGGCCTCTACGACCGTGCCCTGCAACAGCTCCAATTGCGTCGTCGTGGTGTCGTTCACGTGCGGTCAACCTGGTGGAGGCCGGCTCGCCCACGTGAGCTGCTCGACGAGGAAACTGAGGCCGACACTAGAGCGGGATCAGCGCGAGCTGGCTGCCCTTGCCGACGATCCGCAGCGTGCGGTGCCCGTTGGCGATCGCGAGGTCGTCGAGGTCGGCGCCGCAGGCTTCCGATACCCGCAGGGCGTTTGAGCCCGAGCAGGGACCCCAAGACGTGGTCGTTACCGCCGGGCAGACCGGCCTACACGAGGAACGCGCCGAGCTCGTTGCGGTCGCCGCCCAACTCGCTGGTCGTGCTCCTGGCCGTTCGGAAGTTCGACAGTGGACGTGGACGTGATCGACCTCCTCAACGTCGCTACCGGTCACGCCGCCGAGTCAGCGGCCTGCCCAGCACGCATCGGGTCACCCTCTGGGAGCTGCTCCCCGGGTACTTCGAGGTCGATGTTCCAGCGGCGAGGCATGATGGCCGCCCACGAACGATCGAGAGTCCCTCCGTGGCAGAGTTCGACATCGGCGACCGCTTCCGGCCACGTGAACGGCTCCTGGACAACCCGGCACTGGCCGACAAGATGGTCCGGCGCAGTATCAGCCGCCGCCAGATCGAGGCCGTTCTGACGAACAACGAGATCATCGAGGTCTACGAGCACGACGATCGCATCCGCTACGTCCTGCTCGGGCACGTCGACCAGCGGCCGCTGCACGTAGTCGTCGGTCAAGACGACATCATCGACGCCATTGTCGTCCGTGACGTTCCAGCCCTCGTTTGCGACCTCTGTGAGGAGGTCTACTACGAACCCCGCGTGACCGACGCGGTCGTGCGACTACTTGAGCAGACCGACGTCGCCCCCGGACAAGCCATCGCCGTCGAGTACACACCCGCCGACGCTGCTTGACCTCATCGTTACGACCAGCCGGGCTTATGGCCGCCGTGTCATGGGCGCGGACACGCCCGTAGCCACGGCTTCCATAGCCGTAGGCGATGTCGAGTAATGACCGGCCGAACTCGTGATGCGCGGCTCGAATGTGCCCCTTGTAGTCATCGTCGAATGCCGCGCTGATCCAGCCTGGGACAGACCGGCGCTGTCGAGGTCGGACACGAGCAGGTCGCACGTCGCCCGCCGGTCCCAGTCTGGAAGACCGCTTCGACGTGGGTTCCCCAACGAACCGCTCAAGAGGTTCTCGCGCGGGGCGACGCCAGACCGAGTGGCATAGCCGGGTGGTTCGGCCAAGAAGGTGAGCATCCGAAGGCGTGCCTCGGCAAGTCGATCAACGCGTGCGATGAACAGATCACAACGGTCTTCGTCAGGTATCGTCGGGCGACGTGTTCACAACTGCTGCCCGAAGCGCCTCCCGACTTGGTGTCGCTGCGGGTGCGCTGGGCCACCACTACCGCCTGTGTAGCCACGTCGAGACGGCGTCGTTGCTCAGCCGTTCCTGTAGCTCGTCGATCTCCAGACCGAGAGAACTCTACGTCGTCCGAGAGTTGGTTGCGCCACACAGTGCGGCGCCGCTCCAGAGAGGGAGAACGCAGACGGCCCGATGACGCGCTCCCCGAAGGCGATGCAGCGGCACAGGAGTTGCGTCCTCATTCGTCCTGCGGCCTGTTATGGGCATGCCCGCCCGAGACGCATCTCCTGCCCCAACCACGGTTCGCGCGAACTCAAGTCGTGACGATCGGTGAACGAGAGGGTCTGAGGTCCCGCTGTCATCCTCGTGCGTCTGGACTGCCCGGGCAGCGGGAAGGTTGACGGGTGACCTCGCCGGTGACCTACTGGCACGTACCGGACGCGAGACGAAGCTGGCCGAGGTGACCGCCGCGGGTGCCGCCGTAAATGAAGCCCGCGCACGACGTCAGTGACGGGCATCTCGTGGCCACCGTGACCGACCCCGACGGCAACGTGTTCAGTCTGCTTTGAGGACCGGTGAGGCAGGCAGGGTAGGACATGGGAGACCTTGCACAGGAGGGAATGATGAGCGCAAAGAAGGCCCCGCAGAAGTCCGCCCAGAGCACCACCGCGACCGTCAAGACGTCCAAGGGATTCACAGAGGAAGAACGAGCTGCGATGAAGGAGCGCGCCCAAGAGCTGAAGACGGAGCGCCGCGGCCCACGCGCGGACAAGGCGGACGGGGAAAGCGCCGTGCTCGCCAAGATCGCCGAGATGCCGGAACCGGATCGCACCATGGCCGAGCGGCTCCATGCCATCATCAAAGCCAGCGCGCCAGTCCTCTCGCCGAAACTCTGGTATGGGATGCCCGCGTATGCCAAGGACGGCAAGGTCGTCTGCTTCTTCCAAAGCGCGCAGAAATTCAACTCGAGGTACGCGACGCTCGGCTTCAACGACGAAGCGAACCTCGACGAAGGCGCCATGTGGCCGACCTCCTTCGCGCTGAAGGAGCTGACCACCGCCGAAGAGGCAAGGATCGGCGCGCTCATGAAGAAAGCGGTGAGTGAGCCCAGCTCCTGAGCCCCACTCCCCGCCCAGTCACCCCGATATCCCAGACCCGGGCCCGTGCCACAGCGCACGAGCACCACCCCCCTGGGTACCTGCTGCGCAGTCTCGGGGTTCTCCCCGACAGCGCAGGTGGCTCGGCGACGAACCGGCGGACCCGGCGCAACTGGCCGAGTTCCGCTGGGCCGGGCCCAACGGAATGGTATTCCCAAGCGAGATGGGCGGGGTCCGCAGCCCGGGCAGCGTCTCCGTGGCGTTCAGCCGCGCTGTGGCGAAGGCGGGGGTGCCGCCCATCCGCCTCCACGACGTCCGCGCCACACCCATGCCTGCTGCTCAGAGCCGGCGTCAACCCCAAAGGTGGTAAGCGAAAGGCTCGGGCACTCGTCGGTCGCCATGGCCTCCACACCTACGCGCACGTCATCCCCGGCATGTGTCAAGTTCCGGTACCCGGCTGACATTTTGATTCCGGTACCTACCTGACACTGGTTAGGGGTTGGCGGCGTTGATGCGGTTTGGCCGCCCACCCGGGTTGGCCAAAGCACCGTGCTGTCGGGCGGGGTCGTGCTTGACCGGGTGCACCCGGATGAGCTCTTGGCCGACGAAGATCTCGACCGTGTCGCCTACCACCGCCACCTGCACCTGACGGCGACGGTAGGCGTTTCCAACCCGGTAGTTGGATCCGGCGAAGCACACGTTGCCCGACGAGTCGACCTTGCGCGTCACCGACGGCGTGGTGGCCGAGGGCCGGATCCTTGGTCTGCTAGCCGTCTTGCGTACCAGCGCTGGCTTTTCGTCCTCGACGCGGTGGCGTCGGGCGTGGGTGGCG
>JALZEO010000120.1 GCA_030862025.1 Actinomycetota bacterium
CGCTCGCCCTGCTCGGGTTCACCGGCCTGTTCGCCATCTTTCGGACCCCAGGCACCCTGCGCTCCCATCTGCAGAGCAACTATGCGCTGGTGTCCAGTCAGGAGAACGGGCGCTCGTTGGTGTTCGCTTCCCCCGACTCCCCTCCGACCACGGCGCAACGGATCACCAGTCGTTGGAAGCCCGCCGACCACATCAACGACCCAGCGGGCCTCTTTCTGCGCTACCGCGACGACATGGTGGTCGTGACGTCAGATGACGGCGGGGGGTCGAGGATCCACGTCGACGACGACCGCAGCGGCTACGCACGCTGGTACCCGTACGTGGGAGGCACGTGGGGCACGTTCTCCGGCCGGGGCGAGACCTTCCGGGGCGGCGGGCCGGGCTCGGGCAAGTGATCGCCCGCCACAGAGGCCGGAGAAGGTGGCCGTTGATGGCTGCGGCCGCGGCACTTGGCGTGCTGCCCACACCAGCCGCGGCCGAGCCCCTGCTCGCACCCGACGATGCCGTCGAGCTGGCCCAGGGCCTGGCCGAGGCGGCCGAAGAGCAGGAGATCTGCTACGGGTGGGAGGTGGACGTCTGGGACGGGCAGACCGGGCAGCGGCTGGCTGACGTCGGCTCCGGCGCAGGGCCTGGGGTGCGGGTCGACCGCCAGGCCTGCTCACGGTGGATGGCGCTCGTAGCCGAGGTCTCGTACGCGGCAGAGACCTCGGAGTCCGAAGACTCGGCGACGATGTGGATCGAGTCCAACCTGCCCGATGTCTCCACTGAACGTCTGCGTGAGCTCGGCATATCCGACGGTGACCTTCTCGGCGACCGGGACGACGCCGCCCTCTTCAACGCGGTGAACGCCCTGCCGCTCCTGGCCGCACAGTCGGGCCTCGCCCCTTACCTGAGGGCGGAACCCAACACCGTCCCGATCCCCGATGAGGACCAGCCCACCGGCAAGCCCGGCTCGGATCTCATCCGCACCTACGCGCCGCTCATCGTCCTAGCGGCCCTCGCGCTGGTCATCGGCCTGGTCGGGATCGTGCTGTCGCTCACGGGCGTCCTGCCACCGTCCGAGGGCGGGGGACACCCCCAGGACCTCGGGCGCCCGCCACCACCTCCGGAGCCCACACCACAGGTTCCCCATCCGCCTCCCACCCCCTCGAAAGGGCCATGACATGCAACTCCTGACGGAACTCGCTCTCGGGCTGCTCACCGGCCTCGCCTACGGCCTCCTGGGGATCGTGCTACTCGCGCTCGGCTACGTCGCGTTGGATCTCGTTACGCCTGGAAGACTCGGCGAGCTCGTGTACACGCAACGAAACACGAACGCAGCCCTGGTCGTCGCCTCCGGGCTGGCTGCCATCGGCATCATCGTCACGACGGCGATCGTGACATCCGAGGACGCCTTCGCCCGCGGTGTGACGAGTACCCTCGGGTACGGGCTGCTCGGCGTCGTGCTGCTCGCGGTCTCGTTTGTCGTGGTCGACCGGCTCACCCCGGGAAACCTCGGTGCGATGGTCGCCGACCGGGAGCGACATCCCGCCGTGTACATCACGATGGCCGCGCATCTAGCGGTTGGGGCGATCGTGGCCGCAGCCATCTCCTGACGCGCATGCTCCCACAGCTACCGGTATCAGAGTCGTCGTACGGCCCGCTGCCCATCGGCCGCCGAGCCGCCCGAGTTGCAGTGCTCGGCGCGGTCTTCATCTGCGCCGCCTGCGGCCTGGTGTACGAACTGGCCCTGATAGCACTCGGCAGTTATCTCGTCGGTAACGACATCAACCAAACGTCGATCGTGCTGAGCGTGTTCGTTGCTTCGATGGGACTCGGGGCAATGACGGCCAAGCGGCTCCAGCACCGCCCAATCGAAGCGTTCGCCGTCGTCGAGAGCCTGCTCGCCCTGCTCGGTGGCTTATCGGTGCTCGCGTTGTACGCCGCCTTCGCCTGGCTCGACCTCTACCAGCCTGCACTGGTGGCATTCTCGGTCGTCATTGGGGGGTTTATCGGCGCCGAGATCCCCCTGCTCATGACCCTCATCCAGCGCATCCATCGTCAGGAGGCGGGCGACGCTGCCTCGGACCTGTTCGCGGCCGACTACATCGGAGCGCTGGTCGGAGGGCTCGCCTTTCCATTCCTGCTGCTGCCCTTCTTCGGCCAGCTCCAAGGTGCACTCGTGGTCGGTGTGCTCAACGTGCTGGCCGCTCTCATGGTGGCCGGCTGGCTGTTCGGTCGTCAGGTCGGACGGCGCCAGCGGGGGATGCTCGCTGCCCTGTTCTTCGGGGTGCTCATCGCGCTGGGGACAGCAGGGCGCCTCGCTGACGACTTCGAAGTCTCGGCCCGTCAAGCGTTGTACGACGACCCCATCGTGACCCACGAACGCAGCGCCTACCAGGAGATTGTCCTCACCCAGGCCGGCCGCCGCGGGGATCTGCGCCTCTACCTCAACGGCGACCTGCAATTTTCCTCCGTGGACGAGTACCGCTACCACGAAGCGCTCGTGCACCCGGCGATGACGGGACGGAGGGAGCGGGTGCTCGTCCTCGGCGGGGGGGACGGGCTTGCGCTGCGTGAGGTGTTGCGTTACCCCGACGTGGGCAGCGTTGTCCTGGTCGAGCTCGATCCGAAGGTGATCGCCGTGGCCCGCTCCGACTCGCGTCTGGCGCGGCTCAACGCCGGAGCCCTGGACGATCCAAGGGTCCGGGTCGTCACTGCCGACGCTTTCAGTTGGTTGCGGACCCAACAGGAGCGATTCGACGTGGCGATCGTCGACCTCACCGACCCCGACAACGCCGCGACGGCAAAGCTGTACTCGGTCGAGTTCTACACGATGCTGAGTACCGCCCTGGAGCGCGATGCCCGAGCCGCGATCCAGGCCGGCTCACCCTACTTCGCTCCCGAGGCCTTCTGGTGCGTGGGTGCCACCTTGGAGGCCGCAGGTCTTCAGACAACGCCCTATCAGGTGGAAGTCCCGTCGTTCGGCAGCTGGGGATTCCACCTCGCGGAGCGCACCACCTCGCCCTCGCTGCGACTTCCTGAGCCAGTCCCGCCTGCATTGCGTTTCCTCGACGACGCCACGCTCGCCGCGGCCGGGGTGTTTCCGCGCGACCGTCAGCCGCGGCCGGTGGACGCCTCCACCCTCATGCGGCCGAAGATCCTCGACTACCAGCGAGAGGCGTGGCGTTCGTACTAGCGCCGTTCGTCCCCGGCTTGCCCCTCTGCGCTACCGCCCGCCAGCCTCATCCGGGCTGTGGTCCCCTTCCAGGGTGTTCAGCCAGGCCGCAAGCCCCAACTCCGTCTCCGAGTCATCGAAGCCCGTCTCGTCGGACATGGGCCCATTGAAGGGTTCGCGTCTCGCAAGCGGGTCGCTGTACCGTCCGTCGGCCGGATGTCCCGGGGCCGCGTGGCGGGAGCTTCCCGGCTCGGCCCACATCCCTCCACCGACTGCGGGGTCGACGGACGGCCGTGGTGGTGTGCGTCTGGCTGTGACCCCGTCGCGGCGACCGGTCCCCTGGGATGCTGTGGGCACCTCCCATTGCGCAAGATCCGGCACTCGCCCCGGGCCTTCGGTTGTCGAGGCCCTTGTCTGCGTCTCCGTGTAGGGCGCTCCACGGG
>JALZEO010000148.1 GCA_030862025.1 Actinomycetota bacterium
CGCCACCACGACGGGAATGGTCGTGCCGGTACCGTCAACCGTCGCGAGGTCGACGTCCAGGCGGGACTCCACCCCCGACCGGTTCGGAACGAGGAAGACGTCGTCGTAGGTCAACTCGGGCCACGACGCAGCGTCATGCAGCCAGCGCACCTCGAACCTCCCGCCACCCGGCGCGTAGGGTCGAGCTCACGGTATCGAGTGAACCCTTCGCGGCGTCAGTGCTTCTGCGCGTCGAACCAGGTCGGGCCGTGGGCGGTGTCCACGACGAGGGGAACCGCGAGCTCGGCGACGGCACACATCTCACGGACGGCGAGTTCGCGGGCCTCCTCGAGTTCGAGGTGGGATACCTCGAAGACGAGCTCGTCGTGGACCTGGAGAAGCAGTTGGGCGCGCAGCCCTTCACCCCGGAGGGCCCGCTGCACCCGCACCATGGCGAGCTTGATGATGTCGGCGGCCGCGCCCTGAATCGGAGCGTTGAGGGCCATCCGTTCCGCCATGCCACGCCGGTTGCGGTTGTCGCTGAGGAGGTCCGGCAGGTAGCGCCGACGACCGAACAGGGTCGTCGTGAACCCGTCGCGGCGGGCCCGCAGCACAGCGGTGTTCAGGAACTCCCCCACCTTGGGGAAGCGGGCGACGTAAGCGTTCACGATCTCCTGGGCTTCGCTGGGCGGAATCCCGATCTGCTGGGACAGCCCGTAGGCGGTGAGCCCGTAGGCGAGCCCGTAGTTGATCGCCTTCGCCCGATCCCGGAGAGGCCCGTCGACGAGCTGGAGCGGGAGGTCGAAGACTTGAGCGGCGGTGGTGGCGTGGATGTCCTCCCCGGAGGTGAACGCCGCGATCAGTCCCTCGTCGTGCGACAGGTGGGCCATGATCCGCAGCTCGATCTGGGAGTAGTCAGCCACGAGCAACCAGTCGTAGCTCTCGCCTGGGACGAAGGCTCGGCGGATCTCCCGTCCCTCCTCGCGCCGGACGGGGATGTTCTGGAGGTTGGGGTTCGACGATGCGAGGCGCCCAGTCGCGGCGCTGACTTGCGACAACGTCGTGTGGATCCGCTTGGTGGTGGGATCGACGAGCGGCGGTAGCGCATCGAGGTAGGTAGAGACGAGCTTACTGAGCTCCCTCCACTCGAGGATCGCTTCGATGATGGGATGGCTGGCGGCGACGGACTGCAGCGCGGCCGCGTCGGTCGACCAGCCGGTCTTGATCCGCTTCGTCCTCGGCAGTCCGAGCTCCTCGAAGAGGACCTCCTGGAGCTGCGGGTTGGATGCGACGTTGAATTGACGGCCTGCATGCTCCCAGATCTCGCGTTCGAGCTCGTCGCAGCGCACGGCAAGGCGGACCCGCAGTTGGGAGAGCACCCTGAGGTCGACGGCCACCCCGGTGCGCTCCATGCTGGCCAGCACAGGCGCGAGCGGCATCTCGATGGTCTCGAGCAAGTCACGCTGTCCCCGCAGGTCGAGCTCGCGTTCGAGGTGCGCGGCGAGCTCGAGCGTCGCCTGTGCTCGCAGAGCCCACTCTTCCCACGACTCGGCACCCTCGTCGACCCGCAGCGCAAGTTGGCCGTCTTCTCGCTCCGGCTCGGCGCTGATGGTGCGGCTCAGGTGCTGGAGCGCGAGGCTCTCGAGCTCGAAGTCGCGCTGGTCGGGGGTGACGAGGTAGGCGGCGAGCATGGTGTCGAGGACGACTCCCGCGACGCGCCATTCACGGCTCGTGGCGGCATGGTGGAGCAGCTTGAGGTCATGGCAGACCTTGGGCACGTCGACGTCGGCAAGCAGTTGGGCGAGGGCTTCGAGGTCCTCGCCGGTGAGCTGGGCCAAGTCGGCCGCGATCGGGTCTCGCCCGAGGCAGGCAAGTCCGAGCCCCGTCCAGCGTAGGCGGGGCGTGCTGCCATGAGTGATCGGCACGACGGCGACAGGGGCCGGGGGGTGTTCGAGCCATGCGCGGAGCTCGCCGGATGCGATGAGGCGGGGACGCCGCGCGAAGCCGCTCGCCTCCTCCTGCTGCCAGGCGCCGAGCACCTCGGACTGCAGCCGCTCGTAGAGCGTGCGAAACTCGAGCGCTCCGAACAATCGGCGTACGGTGTCCTGGTCAGGGCGGCCCATCCGCAGCGTGGCGAGGTCGACCTCGACCTCGACGTCCCGCCGCAGCCGCATGAGGGAGCGGTTGACGAAGACCTGCTCGCGGTGGGTGGCGAGCGCCTGTGGCAGCTTCTTGCCGCCGACCTCCTCGAGGTGGTCATAGACGCCTTCAAGGTCGCCGTAGGTAGCGATGAGTCTGGCGGCCGTCTTCTCCCCGACCCCTGGCACGCCCGGGAGGTTGTCGGAGGTGTCGCCCCGCAGTGCCGAGTAATCCGGGTACTGGGCGGGGTGGACGCCGTAGCGCTCGAGGACCGCCTGGGGCGTCATGACCGCCGTGTCGCTGATGCCGCGCAGCGTGTACAGCACGGTGGTCTCGTCGTCGACGAGTTGCATGGCGTCCCGGTCGCCCGTGACGACGAGGACCCGGTGTCCCTCCTTGGTAGCGCGCGCGGCCAGCGAGGCGATGACGTCGTCCGCCTCGATGCCGGGTATCTCGATGACCGGGACCTCCAGGGCTCCGAGTACCTCGTGTATGAGGTCGAGTTGGGTGCGGAACTCGTCGGGGGTCTCGGCGCGACCTGCCTTGTAGTCCGGGTAGGCGCTCGTTCGGGCGGTGTCGCGGCCCTTGTCGAAACAGACGACGATGCCGTCCGGTCGCTCGTCGGCTACGAGCTTGATGAGCATGCTCGTGAAGCCGTACACGGCGTTGGTGAGCTGTCCAGTCCGGGTCCGGAGGTTGTCCGGTAGCGCGAAAAACGCGCGGTAGGCGAGGCTGTGTCCGTCGAGCAGGATGAGCTTCTGGCTGTCTCCGACGCCCGTGTTCCTTGAATCGGCGATGGGCACGCGCGAACCTCCCAGCCTGGCCGGCGCGCGAGGCCGTGGACGAGGTGCGATGGACCGCGAGCGTACCGCCGGGCTGGTGACCGCAGGTCAGCGGGTGCGGGCTGCTGCCGACGGGGATCGGATCGGGATCTCCGCGCGGAGAGGTCGGGGAGGCGTGCTGCCGTCGCGTTCGGCCGGCGCTTGACGGCACGACGTAGCCTGGGGCGAGCGTTCGGGAGAGGAGAGGTCATGACGAGCGCGCCATTCGTCGTCGATACAGACGAGGCGAGCTTCGAGCACGAAGTCGTCGAACGGTCGCGGGAGGTTCCGGTGGTCGTCGACTTCTGGGCCGCCTGGTGCGGACCCTGCCGTACCCTCGGTCCGCTGCTCGAGCAGGCCGTGTCCGCCCGTGAAGGAGAGGTCGTGCTCGCCAAGGTGGACATCGACGGCAACCCGCGCCTCGCCGCCCGCTTCGGAGTTCGCAGCATCCCCGCGGTGAAGGCGTTCCGCGATGGTTCGATCGTCGGCCAGTTCGTCGGGGCACTTCCGCGTCGTCAGGTCGAGGCCTTCCTCGACCAGCTCCAGCCCTCCGAGGCGGACCGCGCGGCTACGGCTGCGACGCAACTGCTTCCGGACGACCCCGAGGCGGCCGAGACGGTGCTACGTCAGGCGCTCGAACTCGATCCCCGTCACCGGGTCGCGGCACTGGAACTTGCGCACCTGATCGTGGAGCGGGCCCCCGACGAAGCGCTCGAGCTCCTTGCGCCCCATCGACCGGAGCCCAAGGCGGAGCAGCTCGCCGCCCGTGCGGAGCTCGCGCGCAGCGGGGGTGATGTCGACGTGCTACGTGCCCGGGTGAACCGCGATCCGGGCGACGCCTCGGCTCGACTCGCCCTGGGACGAGCGCTCGCCGCCAGCGGGGCATACGAGGAAGCCATCGAGGAGCTGCTGGCTGCGGTCCGCGGCGGAGGGCCCGCACGCGAGGAGGCCCGCGAGCAGCTCGTCGCGTTGTTCCGCCTCATGGGAGAGGGTGACTCGCTCGTGGCTACGGCACGCAAACGCTTGGCGGCAGCGCTCTACTGACGTCGGGGGCGTTCACCTGGCGGTGGCCGGCTGTCGCTCAGAGCGCGGAGGAACCGTCTCCGAACTCCCCCAGGATGTGTTCGGCGACCGCCCGCATGGTCATGCGCCGCTGCATCGCCTGCCGCTGGATCCAGCGGAACGCCTCGCTCTCGGTCATGTCTTGCGTGTCTTGCAGGACACCCTTCGCTCGCTCTACGAGCTTGCGGGCCTCGAGGCGCCCCTGCAGATCGTCCACTGCGGCTTCCAACCCGGACATCTCCTGGAAGCGACCGGCCGCGATCTCCACGGCGGGGAGGAGATCGTGCTTCTGGAAGGGCTTGACGAGATAGGCCATGGCGCCGGCACGTCGCGCCTTTTCGACCAGTTCGCGCTGGCTGAAGGCGGTGAGGATGAGCACCGCGGCGAGGCGTTCGTTCGCGATCTCCTCGGCAGCCTGTATCCCGTCCATGACCGGCATCTTGATGTCGAGGATGACGAGGTCGGGCCGAAGTTCGCGAGTCAGACGTACCGCGGATGCACCGTCGGCGACCTCCGCCACCACATCGAAACCCTCCTCCTCGAGCATCTCCTTGAGGTCAAGCCGGATCAGCGCCTCGTCCTCGGCGATGAGCACCCGCGTGGGGCGGGTGGCGCGCGTCCTGGAGG
>JALZEO010000157.1 GCA_030862025.1 Actinomycetota bacterium
GTTGACCACGCCGTCACCCACACCCGTTAATCTTCACTGCATCGCGCAGCTGGTCCGGCGCGCCCAAGCGCCGATGGGGCCCGAGACGTTGTCAAACCCGTAGCGAACCGACCCTGACCCTCGATCACAGGAGACAGAAAGCGTGGCTCGCAGAACGCTCTTCACGTCGGAGTCGGTGACCGAAGGTCACCCCGACAAGATGGCCGATCAGATCTCCGACTCCGTGCTCGATGCGATCTTTGAACGGGACCCGTACGGCCGCGTCGCCTGCGAGACACTCGTGACGACGGGGCAGGTCATCGTCGCCGGCGAGATCTCCACCGACTGCTACGTCGACATCCCTCGGATCGTGCGCAACACGGTCATCGGCATCGGTTACGACCACCACGACATGGGCTTCGACGGCAACACGTGCGGCGTGTCCGTCTCCATCGACGAGCAGTCGCCCGACATCGCGCTCGGCGTGGACCGGGCGAGCGAGGCCCGGGACGGGTCCTTCGATCAGCTGGACGAGCTCGGCGCCGGCGATCAGGGAATGATGTTCGGATTCGCTTGTGACGAGACTCCCGAGCTCATGCCCTTGCCGATTCACCTTGCGCACCGGCTCGCCCAGCGACTCACTGCCGCGCGCAAGGCCGGCGAGATCCCCTACCTGCGGCCCGACGGCAAGACCCAGGTCACGATCGAGTACGAGGACCATCGCCCGGTAGCCCTCAACACCATTCTCATCTCAGCTCAGCATCGCCCCGAGATCGACCTCGACACGCTCCTGCGTCCCGACCTCGAAGAGCTCGTCATCACCCCACTCCTCCCCGACGACATCGACCTGTCGGAGATGCGTGTGCTCTGCAACCCCACGGGCCGCTTCGAGCTCGGAGGTCCGCACGCGGACTGCGGTCTGACCGGGAGGAAAATCATCGTCGACACGTACGGGGGCTACGCGCGCCACGGCGGTGGGGCGTTCAGCGGCAAGGACCCGACGAAGGTCGACCGTTCCGGAGCGTATGCAGCCCGGTGGGTGGCGAAGACCGTCGTGGCGGCAGGTCTTGCGAGCCGGGTGGAGCTGCAGATCGCCTACGCCATCGGTGTCGCCCACCCTGTTTCGATGATGCTCGAGACGTTCGGCACCGAGCAGGCCGATCCTGACCACATCTTGAAGGGCATCCGGGAGGTCTTCGATCTTCGCCCCGCGGCGATCATCCGCAACCTCGACCTCCGCCGCCCGATCTACCAGGCCACGGCTGCCTACGGACACTTCGGGCGGAGCGGCGCCGCCTTCTCCTGGGAGAGCACCGACAGGGCGGACGAGCTCCGCGCAGCCGTCGGCGTCTGACGAGCCTGCGCTTCGCACGGGTCCTCGTCGAGGTCGAACCCGACCACCTCGACCGGCCCTTCGACTATGCGCTCCCCGCGGCACTCGCCCCCTGCGTCGAGGTCGGCTCCCGGGTCGAGGTCGACTTCGCCGGCAGGCGTGTGCGCGGGCTCGTCGTCGCCCTGACTGACGAGTCTTCACACGGCAAGGTCCGTGAGGTCCGACGAGTCCTCGGCCCGCACACGTGGGCGACCCCCGAAGAGATCGAGGTACTCCGCTGGGCGGCGGAGCGCTTCGCCGCCCCGACCGCTGCCGTGATCCGCCACGCCCTACCCCCCCAACGGGTCAGGGACGTCGAGCGGCGGGCTGAGGCGGCGGGGTGGTTTCCACCCGGACGTGCACCTCGCCCCCCCGATCCGCCACACCTCGCGGTGGACGAGTCGGCGTGGGGACCCTACGGCACTGCTGGGAGCCGGATGCGGGCGGCGGCTGAACGCGGCGGCGGGGCCTACTACTGGAGACCGCTGCCTGACGAGAACCTTGCCGCGCGTCTGGTGGAGCTCGCGCACGCGACCCTGGCTGGAGGTCGTGACGTCCTCCTCGTCGTGCCAGAGCCGAGGAGCCCCGCAGCTGACGCCCTCGCAAGCACCTTTCGTGATGTGACCGTCGATGCGCGTGGCGGGCCGCGGGCCCGGCGGCTCTACCGGGGGTGGCTCGAAGCCCGGTGCGGGCGGGCTCGCGTCGTCATCGGCGAGCGAGGCGTGGCCTTCTGGCACCTCGCCCGGCTCGGGCTCGGTGTCATCGTCGACGAGGCAAACCCGGCCCTCAAGGAGCGACGGGCTCCGCGACACCACGCCCGGGAGGTGGTGCTCGAGCGCACCCGCCGAGCAGGCGCAGCGGCAGTGCTCGTCGGCACCGTCCCGAGCGCGGCCGCG
>JALZEO010000160.1 GCA_030862025.1 Actinomycetota bacterium
CGGCACGCGAGCCTGCCGATCGCATACGAGGGTGCACTAAAGCTCAAGGAGATCAGCTACCTCCACGCCGAGGCCTTTCCCGGGGGAGAGATGAAGCACGGTCCGATCGCGCTCATCGAGCAGGGCAGCCTGGTGGTCGCGATCGCCCCGCGTGGTCATGTGTTCCCGAAGATGATCAGCAACATTCGCGAGGTGAAGGCCCGCGGGGCGCAGGTCCTCGCGATCGGCACGAAGGGGTCGACCTTGGAGCTCGAGGCGGACGCCGACTACCTGGTCGCGATCCCCGAGGCGCACGAGCTGGCTGCGCCGGCTCTTGCCATCGTCCCCCTCCAACTACTCGCTTACCACATTGCGACCCTTCGTGGCGAAGACGTCGATCAGCCTCGCAACCTGGCGAAGACCGTCACGGTCGAATGAGCTCCGCTCCTCCGCCCACTTCTCCCTCCGGCGCGCGCCCGGCGAGAAGATCAGCGCCGCAAACTGCCGGGCGTCAGCCGTCGCTGAGCGTGGCGCTGCTCGACGCCGAAGCCGCGACAGCCGGAGACCGGGCGGCGGTCGAGTCGGGCGCCACCTGGCAGGAGCTCATGGAGCGCGCCGCCGGCCATGTTGCGCGGGGTGTCATGGACCTCGCTGGTCGCCGCTACGGGCTACGGGTCGCACTCATCGTCGGCAAGGGCAACAACGGCGGTGACGGCTGGGGGGCAGCCCGTCGGCTCGCCGAGTTCGGCGCTTTTCCTCGCGTCGTTGCGGTTGAGGGACTGCAGGCCGATATGTCCGACGAAGCCGCCGCGAACCGCAGCCGTTACCTCGCTGCTGGCGGTCGAGCAGGTGAGAAGGAGGAGCTTTCCGACGCGCTCGCCTGGTGCGATGTGGCAGTGGACTGCCTGCTCGGCACAGGGGCGACCGGAGCGCCCCGTGGTGCCATAGGTGAGGCCGTCAACGCGTTCGACCGAGCGGCCGCGGACAACGTCGCCGTCGTAGCGTGCGACATTCCGACTGGGGTCCAGGGGGACGATGGCCTCGTTCCCGGCGAAGCGGTGCGTGCCGATCTGACCGTCACCCTCGGCGGTCTGAAGCGCGGGCTGCTCCTCCATCCGGGCGCCACGTACGCCGGCCGTGTTCTGGTCGGCGAGCTCGGGTCCCACTACGAGCCGCCGGAGGTCGCATGGTCGGCTCTCACGGCGGCCGGGGCGGCGCCTTCCCTGCTGCCAGCCGCTACGGACAAGCGCGATCGTGGCGTCGTGCTCGTCGTGGCCGGGTCGGTGGGCATGGTTGGGGCGGCGATCTTGTGCGCCCGGGGTGCGCTGGCGGCGGGCGCCGGGCTCGTCACCGTGGCGGTTCCGCGCCCCGTCCAAGATATCGTGGCTGGCGCGCTCCCACCGGCTATGACGCTCGGCCTCGACGAGCAGGAAGGGGCCTTCTCGCCGTCGTCTGCGGACGTCATCGCGGACCAGGCCGAGCGGAGCGACGTGGTGGTGGCCGGTCCGGGCATGCGCCACGACAGGGGCCCGCGCGAGGTCGTCGACGCGTTGCTGGGACGGGCGCGGCGACTGGTGCTCGATGCCGATGCCTTGAATGTGTATCGCGGGGAGGGAGACGCGCTGGCCGACCACGCCGGCGAACTGGTCCTTACGCCCCAGTCACGTGAACTGGCTCGAATCACCCCGGATGTCGACGAGGAAGACGCGTGGGAGCGCCGGGTCGAGATCGCTCCCGAGCTCGCCGCGCGCTACCGCGCCACAGTCGTCGCGAAGGGTCCAGGTACCGTCGTCGCGGCGCCTGATGGTCGGGCGTGGGTGACCCCTACCGGAGGGCCGGCGCTGGGGGCTGGCGGCAGCGGCGACGTCCTCGCAGGGGCGTTGGCGGCCACGGTTGCGAATGCGGACGACGTGCCACTCGCGGTCGCGAAGGCGTGCTGGTGCCACGGGTTGGCGGGTGACCTCGTCGGCCTCGACACAGCTGACCGCTCGACGAGCGCAGCCCTCGCAGACGTCCTGCCGTCCGCGCTGGCCCTGGCCGCGGACCTCGCCCGACGTCGGCCCGATTGGCCGTTCGACCCGCCAGGTTGGTCGGCGGACCGCCCGCCCCCAGAGGAGTGGTCCTGAGAGGAATGGTCCTGACTTGTCCAAGAGGGTGGCGGGGGCGGCAGGGACGGATGTCGTGACACCGCCGGCCCGGGCCGGCGCACGACCCTTGCGTCCCACCCGAGCCGAGATCGACCTCGATGCCATTGCCCACAACGTGCGAGAGGTCCGGGAGCTTGTGGCGCCCGCCGAGGTCGTCGCGGTCGTGAAAGCCGACGGCTACGGGCACGGTGCGGTCGCGGTTGCCCGCACTGCTCTTGCGGCCGGGGCGACGAGGCTCGCCGTTGCCCTCCTGGAGGAGGCCGAGGAGCTGCGGGAAGCTGGGGTGACCGCTCCGATCCTGCTCCTCAGCGAGCCGAACCCCGAGGCGGCGGGTCGGACCGTGGCCGCGGGTGTCGTCCCGACTCTCTACACCGTGGACTTCGGTGAGGCGCTGAGGATCGAGGCGGGTCGGCGAGGTCGACCGATCCGGGTCCATGTCAAAGCCGATACGGGCATGGCGCGGGTCGGGGTGCCTCCAGCGGAGTGGGACAGCTTCCTCGAGGTCCTGCGGGCATGGCCGGCACTCGAGGTCGAGGCCCTCTGGACGCATTTGGCATGCGCAGACACGCCCGGAGACCCGACCGTCCCTGAGCAACTCGATCGCTTCGACCAGTTCCTCGAAATTGCCCGTAGCCAGGGTTTCCAACCGACGCTCATCCACGTTGCCAACTCCGCGGCGGCACTCACGCTCAAGCGCTCCCACCGTGACGCCGTTCGACTCGGCATCGCCATGTACGGCTGCCCGCCCTCTTCGGCCTTAGCCGGCGCCGGAAACCTTCGACCCGCTCTCCGGCTCGTCACCGAAGTCGCCTTTGCGAAACGCATCGAGGCGGGGACGCCGGTCTCGTACGGCCATACTTGGCGCGCCCCCGAGGGAGGATGGCTGGCGACACTGCCGATCGGCTACGCCGACGGTCTGCCGCGTCTGCTGTCGAATCGCGCTGAGGTCCTTGTGGCTGGGAAGCGCCGCCCAGTGGTGGGGACGGTCTGCATGGACCAGATCCTGGTCTGGTGCGGTGAACAGGAGGTTGCCCTGGGCGACGAGGTCGTGCTGATCGGCCGCCGAGGCCGCGAGGAGATCTCGGTACTGGATTGGGCGCAGTGGGCCCGCACCATCACCTACGAGATCGTCACCGGTCTCGGTCCCCGCGTGCCGCGCGTCTACCGTGGCCCCAGCGTCGCGGGCGAGGAGTAGCCGCGGGATCGCGCCGGTGCCTCGCGTGGCTCGACTGGCGCAAGCAGTCTGCGGCCCGTGACCGGGCTGGCGGCATGCTCGCCTGCCAGGTGGGGGATCATCGGCGTTGCCGCCGTAACAGACACGCTCCGGGCTGCACGGCTGGGGTGACCGGTCAGAGGAGGATCAGGTGGCGCTGGGGATCGAAGGCGTTCGCGTCGGCTGCTGGACGTCCTCCCGGGGGCCTAGCGGCTGCACGGTCGTCCTGCCGCCGCCCGGAACGCTTGGTGCCATCGCGGTTCGGGGG
>JALZEO010000173.1 GCA_030862025.1 Actinomycetota bacterium
GGGTGGACCTCTCTCAGATGGCAGTGCGGCTAGACCTTCTCTCGCCACTCAGCCACGGCCTCGCTGACTTCATCCTTGTCGATCACGTCGACCATCAGCGCGACCTGTTCCTCCCACTCCTCCTCAGGAATGGCCTCCTTCACCTCGTCTTCGAGGACGTGGTACACAGTGAGGCCCAACTGGGCCTCGGCCAATGGACCTGCGTAGCTCGGGTCGCCTTCCACGACGGTCTCGGCGGCAATCCCGGCGCTCTCGGCGTCGGGAGATCCCAAGATGACCATCACGTTGTCGGCTCCGTGCTCCTCTGCCAGGCGCTCGATCGCTTCCTGGGTCTCGATGTCCATGGCCCCTGACGCCGTTCAGACGAAGCACTCGGTTTCGACGTACACCACTTCGCCTCCGGCTGCCTTGATGCAGGTCTCGATGGCGGGACCGGCTACGCCGTCCCGCTCTCCGATCACGATGACCTTCTTCCCTTCGAACAAGTCGCTCGCCACACTCACCTCCTTATGTCACCTTTTCGAGTTCCTCGTCCAGCCACTCCTTGAACTGCGGCGGCTCCATTCCCTCCTCGGAGATGCGCGCGACCTCCTCGCCGTCCTGGTAGAGGAGGAAAGTCGGCAGGCCCATCACCTGCTGCTGCATGGCCCACCGCTTGTTGTCTTTCGCGTTCAGCTTGCAGACCTTGTCCAGTTCCGACCTCTCCTCGGCCACCTCCTCCACGTGGGGCTCGAGCTCCAGACACGGGTCACAGTCAGGCGACCACACGTCGACCAGGACCAGTCCGTCGGAAACGGCGTCCTGGAAGCTCTCGTCGTCGATCTCCGTCAAGTCGGCCACGATTACCTCCTTTCTGGGTTGCGTTCCAGCAGCACACTCATGCCGTCGGAGTCCTGGCTCATCCGCCCGAGGAACAGGCTCCCCTTAGCCATGAGCAGGATGCGCTCGGCGTCGCCGTCCGTGAGTCGTGGAATGGCGTGCGGCATGTAGCACAGGGCGGAAGCGAGGTGTCCCTGATCGGGGGCGAAGCCGGGCATGCCGCGCTGCGAGACGAACTCGTCGATGTCCTCGCGTTCGATCTCCCCGCGGTGGGCCGCCAAAGCCGCCAGCGTCTTGTAGTTGCGGCCCGCGGGGTCGCCCGACCCTTGCGGCTCCATGATCTCGGGGTTGTGCAGCTCGGTGCCGTAGTCGTCGACGTCGAGCATCCCGAGCCCGACCCCTTCGAGGGGTTCGACCGCAAGATCCTGCAGGATCTGTTTGTTCGAGCTGCCGGCTCCGACCCGGTGGCGTCCGACCGCGTCGAGGCGCACCCGGGGGGAGGCTTCGTCGTCTGCTTGCACGAGGACGGCGTTACCACCCATGACGTCCTCGAGAATCGGCAGGTCGTGCTCCAAGGCTCCCTGGAACTTCATGCCGAGTTTGGCCAGCGACCCGCCTCCGATGATGGCCACCCTTTGGAAGACGCCGGACTGGACCAGGCTGGCGGCGACGACCAGGGCATTGAGGGGTGCGGCACAGAAGTTCTTCACGTCGAACCCCGACGCCTCGCTCAGGCCCGCGACGCCGGCCATGGACTTGGCCATGTTCCCGCCACCGCGCTGGTAGCGGTCCCCGACGGCCTCTTCCGAGCAGCTGAGCGTGTACTCGATCGAGCTCGGATCGATGTCGTGATCTTCGAGCAGGTGCAGCAGCGCGAGCGTGCCGGTCGCCTTGCAGGCGAGATTCTCGAGCAGGACGTGCGCAGCCAGGGACTGGTCCTTGTCGTGAGCGCGGCGGATCGCACCGACCACCCGATCGCGTTCGATGTGCAGCGGTAGGGCGCCCGGCTGGTCCAGCTTGGCTTCTACGTCGCCGACGGCCTCCGAGATCCGGTCGACCTTGAGGTACTTCGCCAGGGGATGTTCGGACAGGGCCGCGGCAGCCTCCTCGGCGAAATCCTCGTCGAGCGTGAGCAGTTCGAACTCGTCGACTGCGGCCATCAGCCCCAGCAACTCCGTCTCCGGCATCAGCTCCCCGCGGGGCGCGAAACGATCTGCGTCTTCCTGCGGGCTCTCCACCCAAGGCCTCTCCGGCAGCTCGCGGGGATGGATCACCCCGAGGTAGGCCTGGTGCGGCGGATACGCCACCGCGTCCTCGAAGCTTCGGAGGCTCGCGAGGAACCGGTCCTTCAGCTCTTCGTCCTTGGGCAGCTCCCGCGATGGCTTCGAGCCGTGGCGGACCAGGCCGGGCGCGTGCGCCAGGATGGTGCTGGTAGCGGATATGACAGCGGGCTCACTCATCGTCGCCCTCCTCATCGGTCTGAAATACGGTCGGGCGTTTCACAGATGTGGACACGGCCTCCAGCGCGCGCTCCAGGATCCGGCGGCGCAAAGCCCGTTCCTCCTCCGAATCCAGCTCGGGGTCTCCGACCGGGTGGGGAATCGCCCGGCCCTTCACGATTCTCGGGGCTCCCACCGACTCGGCGATGGTCACCAGGTTGGTGATGAGGGCCGTGGGAATGCCGGCGCGCTCCAGTTCCTTCGCAAGCGTTGACCCGCAACGCGTCCCGGTCCCTCAGGTCGCGGTGAGGATCACGGCCTGGACGTCGGCCTGGTGCAGCTCGGCCGCCCACTCGACCCCGAAGCCGCGAGCGGTCGCCACAGGCGTGCCATTGCCGATGGTGACGTAGTAGTTGTCGTGCAGCTTTCCGATCACCCCTTCTTCCTCGAGTTCCCGGGCCACGTCGAGCGGCAGGATACGGTTCGGGTCCTCGTCGGCAGCCTGGGTCGAGAAGCCACCATCGACAGACTCGTACTCGCCGGAGGCGAGCGCATCCAGGTCCTCGATCGAGTAGCGGAACCACTTCGAAGCCCGGGAGGAGTCGAGACGGTCGGGGTTGCCGGCGGGAACGACCGCCCCTTCGGTGGCCAGCGCCACGGTCGCCGCCGACAGCTCCTCCACCGCACCGGCGGGCTTGACCACGT
>JALZEO010000188.1 GCA_030862025.1 Actinomycetota bacterium
CTCGAGGAGCTGCGCACGTTCGACGCCATCTACCTCGGCGCTGTCGGGCACCCGGACGTCACGCCTGGAGTACTCGAGCGAGGCCTGCTGCTGCGACTCCGGTTCGCCTTCGACCTGTTCGTCAACCTTCGGCCCGTGCGCCTCTACCCGGGTGTGGCCTCGCCGATCTCAGGGCTCCGGCCCGAGCAGTGTGATCTCGTCGTCGTGCGAGAGAACACCGAGGGGGTCTACGCCGGGGCCGGGGGAGTCCTGTACCGAGGTAGCCCCGCAGAGGTGGCCACACAAGAGTCGCTGAACACGCGCCACGGCGTCGAGCGGGTCGTGCGTTACGCCTTCCAACTCGCCGAACAACGCCGCCGGCGGCTCACCCTCTGCCACAAGACGAATGTGCTGGTGCATGCGGGAGAGCTGTGGTCCCGAGTGGTAGCGGAAGTGGGTGCCAGCCATCCCACAGTCACCTGCGACTACGTTCACGTCGACGCCATGTGTCTCTACCTCGTCACCCAGCCCGAGCGCTTCGACGTGGTCGTGACCGATAACCTCTTCGGCGACATCGTCACCGACCTCGGAGCCGCGGTGCAGGGCGGAATGGGCCTGGCAGCCTCAGCCAACCTCGATCCGAGCCGTCGCGCCCCGTCCGTGTTCGAGCCCGTTCACGGCTCGGCTCCTGATATCGCCGGCAGCGGGCAGGCGGATCCCACCGCCGCGGTACTCAGCCTGGCGCTCATGCTCGACTTCCTCGGTGAACTGAACTCCAGCTCCCGGGTCGAGCAGGCGGTCGCCAGGTGGTTGGCTTGGCGGGGCGAGGAGGCGGTGCGATACTCGACCTCCCAAGTCGGCGACCGTCTCGCGGAGCTGGCCGTCGCCTGACGGACGCACGAGGAGTGGAGATGCCCTTTCCCACGGCCCGACACATCTGGATGGATGGCGAACTCGTGCCGTGGGAAGAGGCTAACGTCCACGTCCTGACCCCCACGCTTCACTACGGCTATGGGGTGTTCGAGGGGATCCGTGCCTATGCCACCGACCGGGGGCCGGCGGCGTTCCATCTCGAGGCCCACGTATCCCGGCTGTTCGCGTCAGCGAAGATTTACCCGCCGCTCGACGAGATCCCCTATGCCCACTCGGAGATCGTCGCGGCGGTGAAGGCGACCATTCGGGCCAACGGTCACGAAGGCGGCTGCTATATACGACCGATCGTCTACCTCGGGTACGGGGAGATGGGCGTGAACCCGCTGCCCTCACGCCCGCAGATGGCGATAGCGACGTGGGAGTGGGGGGCCTACCTCGGCGAGGAGGCGTTCGAGCGCGGAGTGCGCGTCATGACCTCGTCGTTCCGGCGCATCGGCAAGAACACGATCCCTCCCGCCGCGAAGGCCTGTGGGCAGTATCTGAACAGCTCGCTCGCGAAGGTGGAGGCCGTCCGCGCCGGCTACGACGAGGCCATCATGCTGAGTGAGGAGGGCTTCATCTCGGAGGGCACCGGAGAGAACGTCTTCATCGTGCGCGACGGGGTGCTCCTCACTCCCCCTCTGAGCGACGGCCCGCTCGGCGGTATCACCCGGGCCAGTGTGATGCAGATCGCCCGTGATCTCGACATCCCCGTGCAGGAGACGAGCCTCGTCCGCAGCGATCTGTACCTCGCCGACGAGGCATTTCTGACCGGTACCGCCGCCGAGGTCGTGCCGATCCGCTCCGCGGATGGTCGCGGGATCGGCGAGCGAGGCCCGATCACCGCCCGCGTCCAGTCCACCTTCGTCGATGTCGTGCACGGCAGGATCGACCGCTACAAGGACTGGCTCGCGTTCGTCTACGAGTAGCGGCCGGTCGCCACACAGACCCGCGTCAGTCCGTCCTCGGCCGGTCGAGCACGGCTCGAAGTGCGCCCTCGAGCTCAGGGTGGCGGAAAGGGAACGCGAGTTCCTCGACGAGACGCGCGGGCAGAGCTCGATTGCTCGCGACGGCGAACTCCTCGACGGCTTGGGCGCCGAAGACGAGCTCGATCGCGATGGGCGGCACCGTGAGAAGGACCGGACGGCCCAGCACGCGTCCGAGGGTTTGGGCGAAGGTGGCGTTGCGCACAGGATTCGGGGCGGTGAGGTTCATCGGGCCGCGCGCATCCGCCCGCTCGAGCACGTACAGCATCGCCCCGACGTGATCGCCGATCGTGATCCAAGACATCCACTGCCGGCCAGAGCCGAGCTTTGCGCCGAGGCCGAGTCGGAAAGGCAGCAGCTGGGTGGCGAGCAGACCTCCCTCGGTGCTGAGGACGAGGCCGGTGCGAAGGTGGACAACCCGTATCCCCGCCTCCTGTGCTGCGGCCGTCGCGCCCTCCCACTCGCGGGCCACCTCGGCGAGGAATCCGGTGCCCGGCGGGCTGTCCTCGGTCAAGACCTCGTCCCCACGTGAGCCGTACCAACCTAGGGCCGACGCGCTCAGCAGGGCAGCCGGTGGACGCCGGAGTTTGGCCAGCGTGCCGGAAAGCAGTCGGGTCGCTTGGACGCGACTGTCGCGGATGCGGCGCTTCTTGCGGTCAGTCCAGCGTCCAAGCAGAGGCTCGCCGGCCAGGTGCACGACCGCGTCGATGCCCTCGATGGCTTCCGCCTCTATGTGCCCCTCCGTCGGATTCCACCGCACGACGTCCCCGGCCTGCGGCGATTCCGGACGGACGAGCCGGATCGGGTGATGCCCCGACGTGCGCAGCCTCTCGCGCAGGGCGCTGCCGATCAGGCCGCTGGAACCACTGATCAGGATGTCCATGTGTGCGCCTCAGGATGCGGTCCCGCAAGACGGGACATCTGACCCTGCCCCAGACCGGCGCACTCGACGGAGCGTCTCGGGTTGACCGAGACCGTCGCGGCAGGAACGTCGCCTTCGCCTAGGACCCGTTCTTGGCCTAGGACCCGCTCGCCCTCCTCGAACCGCCTGAAGTACAGGGGTTCCCCCGATGAGGAAAGGAAAGGTCCGGTGCCGTCCGCAACCCCGATAGCCCTGGCCTGGCATCCCCTCACCGATCGTCCGCTCGTCGAACGTCCCCCCCGACAGCCCGCCGGCTCCGATCGGGGGAGGTACCGGGTGCTGCATGTCCTGCCCCATCTGGGCCGCGGCGGCGGGCAATACCACATGCTTCGCCATATCAGCAGCATGGAAGTCGGCCACTTCGAGCACGTCGTCTGCTATCTCGCCGCTCGCCACGACCTGCGCACGACGTTCGAGGATGCCGGCCTTTCTCCCATCTTCCTTGATCACCGCCCGGGCTGGGGGATGGGGAGGACGGTCGTGCGGCTGGCGCTACTCATTCGACGGGAGCGGATCGACTTGGTCCATGCCAACACTCGTGGTGACCGCCTCGCCGCGGAGCTCGCCGCGCTGCTGACCAGCACCCCGGTGGTCACGACCATGCGTAGCCCCATGTCCGCCCGCTTCTACCGCGGATACCCCTCGCTGCGCAGACAGCGCACCAGGCGACGCCAGGCCCTCGAGCGGTGGCTGCACCGCCACACCGTACGCAGCGTGATCGCCATCTCCGAATCGATCCGCAGCCAGTGGCTGGACACCTGCCGTTCCCTCGGCTTCTCGCACGACGTCAGCCTTGTCTACCCGGGCATCGACTCTGCCGCATTCGAAAGCGAAGTCGGGGAGGGGACGGCCCATGAGGCGCTGGGAACTCAGCTGGGTCTGGCCCCCGGGCAGCCGGTCCTGCTCAATGTCGCTCACCTCGAACTCCGGAAGGGGCAGCGGTGGCTGCTTGCGATGATGCCCGAGGTTCTCCGACATGTACCTGACGCGGTGCTGCTCATCGCCGGCGAGGGCCCGGAGCGGACGACCCTGGAGACGGAGATCACCCGCCGCGGCCTCGGCGCGTCCGTGCGCCTCCTCGGCAAGCGCGATGACGTCCCCCAATTGCTTGGCCGCGCCGACGTCTTCGTCTTCTCCTCCTATGAACTGCCGGGCGTCGCGGAGGCGTTTGGCGTGGCGGTGCTGGAGGCCCTCGCGGCGGGCAAGCCCGTCGTGGCCTTCGACCT
>JALZEO010000190.1 GCA_030862025.1 Actinomycetota bacterium
GTCTCGTGTAGACCCCAGCTCCGCGGGCCCTCGAGGAGGCTCGCCGGTTCGCTGTCGAGTACGACTCGCACGGGCGGGCCGGATGATGGGTCGAGTGCCTCGCCACCTACGTCTACCGAGAACGGCACGGCGATGCGCGCTCCCGGTGGCACCCTGAAGGGAGGACCTTCCTCGACGTCGACCGGGGGTGTGTCGGGCTCGTTTGACCTCTCCGTTGGGCGAGCGCTGTCGGGGAGGCCATGGATGCGGATGACCTCGACGGCCCCCGTGCCCGGGTCGACGCGGACGACGCGATGGTTGTTCGTATCGGCCACGAGTAGACCCCCGTCAGGCAGAACGTCAAGTCCGCCCGGTTCCTTGAGGCCTGGGACAGCGAGCGTATGAAGCTCCTCGTCGCGCCATACGCGTAGTCGCGAGTTGAACGTGTCGGCGACATAGATCGCGCCGTCACGCCCGGCGGGGCCAGAGGGAGGTGGGGTCGCGACGCCTAGCGGGTGTTGGAGCCGAGCCACCTCTGGTGCGCCATCTGCGGCTCCCCACTCGAACAAGCCGGTGCCCACCAGGGTCGTGACGGTGTCGTCATCCCTCAGCACCCGTAGCGCACTCGACTCCGCGTCGGTGAAGGCGACGCCGTAATCGAGAAGAGCCAGACCGGAAGGCTGGGCGAGGTGGGCGATCGCTCCGATCCCGTCTCGCAATCCTTCGGCCTCCCCCCCCGCGACGACAACGGGGTCCGACCCGTCCCGTGCGCATCGCCACAGCCGATGGCGCCCCGCCTCTGCGACGAGGTAAGTACCGCCCGGCTCGACCAGCACGTCCCACGGAGAGGCGATCCCGTCGAGGATCACCGCACGTGACCCCGTGGCGAGGTCCACGCGAACGACCCGGTCGGCTCCGGTCTCGCAGACGAGCAGGACGTCCTCCTCTTCGCCGCTGCCCGGCCAGGTGATGCGGTCGAAGCGCACCCCTTGGGGTTCGAGGAGACCCTCGAATGCGTCGAGCACTCGCCCACGGCGGTCGGTGACAATCACCCGGTCGTGCGCGGTATCGGAGATCGCCAGGCGCTCGTCACTGTCGGAGACGGCCTTGCCAGGGAAGGCGAGGGGACGGCCCGGCGTGATCGTCTCGACGCCCTCGGGCCGTATCGGCGCGAGGCGCAAAGTGCCGCGCTGCGCGTGCTCTGCTACGAGCTGCTCGACGAGCCGTTCGATCGACGGGCCGAGGCCCTCGCCGGAGCCCATGCCTACCACGTAACCCTCGGGATCGATGACCACGAGCGTTGGCCAGGCCCGCACACCGTAACGGTCCCAGGTCTCCATCTCGGGGTCGTCGAGCACGGGGTGGGCAACACGGTGACGGGCGACGGCCTGGCGGACGGCTTCGTGGTCGCGCTCATGCGGGAACTTCGGCGAGTGCACGCCGATCACGACGAGTTCGTCGGCAAAGCGCTCCTCGATCGGCCGTAGTTCCTCGAGGATGCGCAGGCAGTTGATGCAGCAGAAGGTCCAGAAGTCGAGCATGACGACCTTGCCGCGCAGGTCCTGGGTGAGGCTCAGGGGCCGGTCCACGCCGATCCAACCACCCTGGCCCTGGAGCTCGGGGGCTCGGGTGCGCGCAATCACGAGCTTGTCTCCTTGGCGGGGCCCTGGCCCAGATCGGTTGCGAGCTCGATGAGGTGCCCGTCGGGGTCACGTACATAAGCGGTGCGCTGGCCCCAATGACGGTCCTCCGGCGCTGCCGCGGGTTCGGCGCCGGACGCCAGGAGGTCCGCATAAACGGCGTCGGCGTCGGCGACCTTGAAACCGAGCTCGAACCCCGACGCGGCTGTGTCAGGAGCAGCGAGCGTCGCCACGCCAAGCGTCTTTGCCAGCGCATGCCGCTCGTAGAGGGCGAGTCGTGTGCGACCCGTGTCAAGCTGCGCGTAAGGGCCGGAACGGTGCTGGAGTCTCAGTCCCAGCGTGCCGACGTAGAAGTCGAGGGAACGGTCGAGTTCGGCGACGATCAGGACGACGTAATCGGGGACGTCGAGTCTCATGCAGTGAGAATAGGACGCCGTACGACGCGTCTCACCCCTCGGGCAGGTCCACCGACTCGTCACTCTCGAAGATCCCGAAGACATTGCCTTCCGGGTCGCGGCAGTAGGCGATGTAGCCGACGCTCGGGATCTCGGTCTTCTCCCTGACGAGCTCCCCGCCGGCGCGGGACACCCGCTGCGTGTAATCGTCGACGGATTCGACCGCGACGATATTCGTCGTCGTCTCGACAGGGGCGGCCCGCCGCAGGATCGCCCCGTTGATGCCGGGCTCGCTGTCCGAACCCGTCGAGACGAGGAGATACTCTGCGGGGCCTTCCCAGCCAGAGGTCGTCCAGCCGAAGACTTCCTCGTAGAAGGACGCCGCCCGCCGTGGATCCTCGGCAGGAAGCTCAAAGTGGACGACACGAGCCATCGCTTCCTCCTCGACCTCGCTCCCCATTCCCGCCTCGACCGCTGCATTACCGAGCCTCGCCCACTGCCTCGAAGCACCATACTGGCAGGACGAGCACGAGGACGGACATGGCGCCAGGACCCCGACCGTTGCAACTCCTGACCTTGGTCACACTCATCGGCGCCGCATGACCGCCCGAGACGAGCCCGAGCAATCACCAGGCCGGTTGCGTAGGGACGAGCTTCGGTCCCTACCAAAGGTCGAGCTCCATATCCACCTCGAAGGCACGATTTCCTCTGACAGGGCCATCGCCCTGGCACGGCGCCGAGGTCTCGATCCCTACGCTGAGCTGCCCCTCCACAACGGGGGCTACCCGCCCGGCTTCGACGACTTCATGCAATTCGTTCGGCTCTACCTGTCTGTCAGCCGCCAGATCAGCAGTCCCGACGAACTTGCCGGGATTGCCGCCGACTTCGCCCGTCGCCAGTCCGACCAGGGGGTTCGCTACACCGAAGTGACCTTCACCGCACTCACGCACGTCCGGAACGGTATGGAACCGCGTGCGATGTGGGGTGCGCTCCGCGCGGGCTTCGCAGAAGCTGCACCGCACTGCGAGATCCGGCTTCTTGTCGATGCGGTTCGCAACCTTGGCCGCGAGCACGCCGAGCGCACTATCGCGCTGGTCGACCAGGCCGACGCCCCAATCGTCGGGCTCGGCCTGACCGGTCAGGAGGATCCCCAAGGAGAGTCGCAGTTCACGATCCTGCGGCGAGCCGCCGATCGACTCGGACTCGGATTGAGCGTGCACGCGGGCGAGGGCGGGTCGCCTACGAGCATTCTTGCCGCCCTCGATGAGCTTGGAGCCGACCGCATCGGCCACGGCATCGCCGCGGTCCAGGACCCCGAGGTCCTCGCCCGGCTCACATCCGAGCAGGTGCCCCTGGAGGTTTGCCCCAGCTCCAACGTCGCACTCGGCATGGTTCAATCTCTCGATGAGCATCCGTTTCCGGAGCTATGGCGGGCGGGCGCGAACGTGACCATCAACAGCGACGACCCGGCGTTCTTCGGCACCTCGCTCAACCAGGAGTTGCACCACGCGGCCCGCCTCGCCAACCTGGACCGTTCACAGCTCGCGGAACTCCAACGTCGTGCCGCCCGCGCTGCGTTCGCCCCCGCCGACGTACGCCGTGCTCTGCTCACGGCCATCGACGACTGGGCCCTCGCCCACTCAGATCGTGCGTCACCGTGACACGACCGGGCCCGAGCGGCGGTCGCATCCACCCTCGCAGCCCCTGGGGGGCCCAGAACCCCACGCCCTACGGCCGTCAGCCGTCGCAGTCTGTGGCGCTCGGGATGAAGACGCGGAAGGAGGTTCCGACTCCCCGCTCGCTTGCGACCGAGATGTCCGCCCCGATGACGTTGCCGAGGCGACGGACGATGGACAGCCCCAACCCGAATCCGTCTGAATCCTCGCTCTTCGCATACGCGCCTTCGAAGCGGGCGATCTCGCTCGGGGACATTCCGCGACCGGTGTCGGAGACCACGAGGAGGGCGCCCCCTGCAACCTCCTCAGCAGTGATCGAGATCACGCCCCGGGAGGTGTACTTCACCGCATTGACGGTGAGGTTGAGCAGGAGCCGCCGCAGGGCATGGGTATGCCCCACGAGCGTGCCACTCCCCCCGAATGCGATGGCCACTTCATCGCGAGTGAGAAGATGATGGGCCTCTGCCGCAACTTCAGCCACGAGCCCGCCGAGGTCGATCTCCCGCGGCTGCTCGAGGAGCTCACCGCTCGCACGCGCCTCCGCATCGAGCAGCCCGTCGATCATGGCCGACAGCCGCTTCGCGTTCGCCGCGATCGCCTGGGCTGCGACGCGCGCCTGTTCAGCTTCGCCGGCGTGGCGTTGGGCCAGACTGGCGAGGCCGGCGATGACCGCCAGGGGGGTGCGAAGATCGTGGGCGAACTCTGCGACCAGGTGTCGACTCGCTCCGCCTTCTTCGAGGACCGCCCCGGTGAGTTGACCGCCTCGTCCGGCGTTCTCGTAGGCAGGGGCGAGCAGATCGGCGAGCGTCGTGAGGAGCGTGTGTTGGGCGGGCGTCACGACGACGCGATTCCGGTCCAGGGCTGCGACAGCGCCGACGAGGGTGCCATCTTCGAGCCGGACGGGCACCGCGACGACCGTTCGGAGTGAGGCCCGCCAGACCTCGACAGCGACCACCTCACCTGCCGTCCGGCCGCGAGACAGGTCCGCCTGCCGGCCGAGGTCAGCACCGAGCGCGCGATCCAGGATGGCGCCCCAATCAACGGCGCCGTGGGCGTCCAGCACCCCGACTTCGGCACCGTCGATCGCGGCGATCACCTCCCAACCCGCCCCGCTCCGGCGGGCGACAAGCGCCGTGCGGGTGTCCAGGAGGCCATGGATGGTCTCGACGGTCGATGCCGCAAGATCATCGACACGTCGGACGGCGCTCGCTGCGCGTGGCCGAGACAGCGAGACGTGCGGCTCCGCGAGATTGGACGTCGGCGTCTCCGAACTTGCAGTGGTCCGGACCCCCGCTATCTCCGGTGGCGCTTTAACGTACAACTTCGCGGCGTCACCAAGGAACTACAATACGATATCAGTGCGGAAATGTGCGAAGAGCGAACATGGGATCACGGGGCGAGCAGGGCTGTTCAGTCGGCGCTAGGTCAGCGGTAATCGGGGAGCACGTCCGTCAGGAACGTCTCGAGCCGCTCGCGACCCTCCGACGGCCAACTCACGACGAGGTAGGAGAAACCAACGTCGTCGAGAGCCTCGATCGTTCGACGGACCTCACCGAACGGTTGCGACAGCGAGAGGTTCGAGGCCCGACGGATCTGCCGGGGATCGCGTCCAGCCCGCTCGGCATGCTCATCGACGAGCCGCGACTTGCGTCGCAGCTCCTCAGCCGAACCGAAGGAATGCCAGACGTCTGCGAATCGTGCCGCAAGCGGCAGCATGAGCTGCTCGCCCGTCGCGCCGATCCAGATCGGCGGGTAGGGAAGTTGAACAGGCCGTGGCCGGTACGTGGCGCCATGCAACTCATGATGGTGACCCTCGAAGCGCACGTCGTCCTCGGTGAGCAGGCGCCTGACGATCTCGACGGTCTCCTCGAGGCGCCGCACACGTTCACGCGTTCCAGGGAAGGGGATACCGTGCTCGCGATGCTCCTCGGCGAACCAGGCCGCCCCCAGCCCAACCTCGAGCCGTCCACCGGACACGTGGTCGACGGTCACGATCTCCGCTGCAAGAACTGACGGATGCCGGTAGGTCACCCCGGTGACGAGTACGCCCAGCCTGATGTGCTCCGTCTGCGCCGCGAGCGCCGCGAGCAACGTCCAAGCTTCGAGACATGGTCCTTTTGGATCGCCATACAGCGGCTTGAAATGGTCGAACACCCACGCACCGGCGAAGCCCGTGCCCTCGGCGAGCCGGATACGGGCGACCAGCTCCGGCCACGTCAGCTGATGCTGCGAGATGTCGAGCCCGAAGTCCACGCGCTCCCTCCTTCGCTCCGCGGTCAGCCCACGGCACCGTCACAGCCTGCAGGCGCTCCATGACGTCCATGGCTACGGCAGGTTTTGCGCCGCTAGACTTGTCCCGCCTGCGGTCCAGGGCAAGCCACGACCGCTCCCCCACCCGAGACTTTCGCGACGTGCCGAGAAAACCCGCCATCCCCGAAGGCGAGGCCCGCCGGACGGCCTGGGCGCGCTTGAACAGCGCCGATCGCCGGCGGATTCTTCGATCGGTGAACCGGGCTCAGGCGCTTGCTGATCCTCACGAGGCGGCGCTCGCGGTCGGTCTCGCGCAGAATCAGCAGCGCTTCTGGCGCAAAGGCTGGATCGTCGGCCCGGTGGCGGCCGTACTCCTCTTCGCAAGCAGCGGTTGGGCCGCGCTTGCCTTGAACGTCGCCATGGCCGCCGTGCTTTTCGGGCTCATGGCGTACCTCTTCTATCGGCGGGCGCGGCGGGCGGAGGTCGCCAACAGGCAGGTCGTGCAGGCAGCCCGCGTCGAGCACCTTCCCTCCGCGCGAGGGCCGTCGCGGCCCCCCGCGAAGAGCCGGCGGAAGCGCAAGGGTCGTCGCTGACCCCGAGACACGGTTCCGGGGCGGCAGCGA
>JALZEO010000192.1 GCA_030862025.1 Actinomycetota bacterium
CACAGCAGATCGAAGAAGACGAACCAGCCCACCCAGCGGACGATCTGTGCCCGCTTCACTCGCCCCTCCGTGCCAAGAGCGTCTCGCTCGTCGGAAAGGAGCCTAGGCCGGGGCCCAGGGCATGCCCCGGTCGAAGGTTTACCCCCTACTCGGTGGCGAGCCGCACGTACATGCGATGGCCTGACAGCGTCTTCATCCCGTGGCACACGTGTCAGGTTGCGATCGCAAGGATCAGCTCAGTCTGTGGTTTCCTCGAGCAGATCGTGAGCGACGATCTCGTGCCGCTCTCCGGCCGCGGAGACCAGGGCACCGATGATCGCGGCGGTCGGCAGGCCGAGTAGGGCACCTGGCGCGCCGAGCAGGGCCGCGCCGACGAGCACCGCGAGGAACGCGATCGCGGGGTGGAGCGCCATGGTGTGGGAGGTGATGCGCGGGGCGATGAGGTAATTCTCGAGCTGCTGGTAGACGACGACGGCGGCCACGACCCACAGCGCCAGAAGGGGGTCGCTCGAGGCGACCGCGACGGCGAGCGGCAACGCCCCAGCCAGGTAGGTACCGACCACCGGGATGAGGCTGCTGACCACTCCGACCCAGACGCCGAGTGCGAGCGGGTAGGGCAGGCCGATGAACGTGAACGTGGCCGTGTGGAATGCCGCCGAGGCCACCGCGATGAGGATCCTTCCGTACACGTACCCGCCGGTCTTCTCGATAGCCAACTCCCAAATCGCGAGGACGTCCGTCTGACGGCTCGGATGCAGCCGCGAGGAGAGGGCACGCCGGAAACGGGGGCCGTCGGCGACGAGGTAGAAGGTGACCAGCAGCATGGTCAGAATCTGCAGCACGCTACCGACCAGGGTCGAGCCGAAGCCGAGCA
Organism: Actinomycetota bacterium; assembly: GCA_030862025.1. Classification (GTDB taxonomy): domain Bacteria; phylum Actinomycetota; class Nitriliruptoria; order Nitriliruptorales; family JAHWKO01; genus JALYGD01. Next base: position 875 of record JALZEO010000192.1, read on the forward strand.
GACCCCCACCTACCTGCCCCAGTATGTCGTTGCGGGCCGCGGGCGAGGCGCGACGGTCGAGGTAGTCTCCGAGCCCCTGGCCGATTCCGCCGGGAAGCTCACGGGCTCGCTCGGCGAGCCCGGCCACGAGCGTCGGCCCCTCCTCGACCAACGTGCGTACCTGACCGATGACGAGCGGCGCCATCGCTGCGAGGAATCCGGCGACGAGCAACCCGACCGCGAGGAAGACGAGCGCCGTCGCCGGTCCCCGCCGCATCCCCTTGCGGGCCAGCCACTGCACCGCGGGCTCCATGCCGAAGCTGAGGAACAGGCTGACCACCACGGCGACGAGCAGACTCTCGAGCCGGGCGAGCATCGCCTCGGTGAGGTCGAGGAGCAGCATCCCGCCCCCGACGCCCAGCAGGATCGTGAGCATGAGGCGCATGTCGAGGCGAGACCGGCGCAACGCGGTGACTGCGGGTCGCGTCGAACCGGCCGTCAACGTCGGCGGCGGGGTCTGAGCTTCCGCCGTCCCGGCCCGGTCGCCGTTCATACGCCCAGCCTACGCCCGCGGCGGCTAGAAGGCGCCCAGCCGAGACGGAGAATCAGCCGTCACGAGGCTCTCGCGGCGCCGAGTAACCTCGCGATCAGAGCGGCTGTCATGAGCGGGAGCGGCGTGTCGGCGATCGACATCCAAGGCCTCGTCAAGCGCTACGGCGATACCGTCGCTGTGGCGGGCCTCGACCTGCAGGTCCAACGCGGCGAGACCTTCGCGCTGCTGGGACCGAACGGGGCAGGCAAGACCACGACGGTTGAATGCTGCGAGGGATACCGCCGCCCGGATAGCGGCACGGTCCGCGTCCTGGGACATGATCCATTCGCTGAGGGTCATCGCGTGCGACCCCGCGTCGGCCTCATGCTCCAAGAGGGCGGTGTCTACCCTGCAGCGCGTCCGTACGAGGTCCTCCAGCTTTTCGCTGCGTTTCACGCTGATCCGCTCGACCCTGCCCGGCTACTGGCCGAGGTCGGCCTCGGCGACGTCGCTCGCGCCCGCTTCCGTGACCTCTCCGGTGGTCAGAAACAGCGGTTGAAGCTCGCCATCGCACTCGTGGGCCGCCCCGAACTCGTCTTCCTCGACGAGCCAACCGCAGGACTCGACCCCGCAGCCCGCCGCCGCGCCTGGGAGATAATCCGGGACCTCCGAACAGGGGGGGTCACGGTCGTGCTCACCACCCATCTACTCGACGAGGCGGAGGAGCTGGCCGACCGGGTCGCCATCATCGACCGGGGAAGGCTCCTGGCCCTCGGCACCCCTGACGAACTGACGCGCGACTCTCAACTGGCCGAGGTGCGTTTCACGGCCAGAGCGGGCCTCGACCTCGCCGCTCTTACCACGGCGCTCGGGGTCGCCGTCGAGGAGCCCCGACCCGGCCGTTACGTGGTCGCGGCCGCAGGCAGTCCAGAGCTCCTCGCCCATCTGACGGCATGGCTGCACGACCGGGGGGTCACCCTCGGCGACCTCCAGGCCAGCCGCCGAAGCCTCGAAGATGTCTTTCTCCGCCTCACCTCGAGCGGTGCGGGAGGCCCGGCGTGAGCCGACCCGAGCTGCCCCTGTCGAGCCTCACCCGACCGGGTGGAAGACCCGAGGAGCGGTCGTGGCCGGCTCGAGAGCGCCTCGGCGGCGACAGGAACCTGCGGCCGCCACTCCTGGGTGCCGTGGCCGCCCAAACGCGTCTGGAGCTCGCCTTGCTGCTCCGTTCGGGCGAAAGCCTGCTCGTCACGCTCGGCATACCACTCGGGTTTCTCGTCTTCTTCTCGCTCGTTGACGACGTGCTTCCCACGGGAGGGCGGCCGGCGGTCGATTTCCTCGTCCCGGGCGTGCTTGCCGTCTCGGTGATCTCGACCGGTCTCGTCTCACTCGCCATTCAGACTGCCTTCGAGCGCAAGTACGGCGTGCTCAAGCTGCTCGGCGGCTCGCCACTGCCACGTTGGGGGCTCCTCGTCAGCAAGGCCCTCGCGGTACTCGGAGTGCTGATGGTCCAGACGGGCCTCGTCGTCGTGGTTGCGAGATCAGGGCTCAACTGGCGCCAGCAGGGCGGGATCGCCCCGTTGCTCGTCGCGCTCGCGCTCGGTGCGCTGTGCTTCAGCGCGATCGGTCTGCTCATGGCTGGCACGCTTCGGGCCGAGGGAACGCTCGCGCTCGCGAATGGCCTCTTCCTGCTGCTGCTTCTCATCAGCGGGCTGGTCTTCGACTCCGCGGCCCTGCCCGGCCCCCTCGCGTCGTTGGGACAGGCGCTACCGTCGGGAGCACTGGGAACGGCGCTGCGGGCGGCGCTCGAGGGATCGGGACGTTTCGCGGCGGGACCGCTCGCCGTGTTGATGGCGTGGGGTGCTGGGGCAGTGGCCCTCGCGGCGCACAGCTTCCGCTGGGAACCCTAGGTCTGCACGCGTGATAGGCGGACTTCCGCCCGAGCAGCGACCGGTATGCGAGATTAGTCACCCCGGAAGACGCTGCGCTAGTCTCCGCCACCACCGGGTTACAGCCACTTCGAAGTGCAGGTCCGGGCCGAAGCACCGACGACGGCCTAGTCGCGCAGACCACGGCCTCCCGCGGGCGCCACCCGGACGACGTCCGAACGTCCGGAAGGTGACCGCACGGCGAAGGAAAGAGAGTGGCGGTGCGAAGCCGACGATGCCGAGGGCTGGTCGCCGCAGTTCTCGTCACCGCGGCTTCTCTTGCCCTGGTTGGCTGTGCGGACAATGCCACCCAGACCAGCATCGACCAGCCCAGCCCGCCACAGGACTTCCTCGCGCCAGTGGGACGGTTCGCTGTCGAGCTGGACAGCCTATGGAACCTCGTCCTTGCCTTCGCCCTCGTCATCTTTGTGCTGGTCGAGGCGCTGCTGCTGTTCTCGATCTTCCGTTACCGGGAACGCCGCAGCGACGACCGGCGTCTGCCGAAGCAGGTTCACGGGAACCCGAGACTCGAGGCGCTGTGGACCGTCATTCCTGCTCTGCTCCTCGCGTTCGTGGCCTTCCCTACCGTGCGGACGCTGTTCCTGCTCGCTGACGAGCCGCCAGACGCGCTCAGGGTGCAGGTGACCGGGCACCAGTGGTGGTGGGAGTTCGCCTACCCCGATTATCCCGAGTTGAAGACGGCGAACATCCTCCACATCCCAACCGACCGCACCGTGTTCCTCGAGATGACGTCCGCCGACGTCATCCACAGCT
>JALZEO010000215.1 GCA_030862025.1 Actinomycetota bacterium
GGACGGGCTGGCGCCCGAGCGTCGCCCCGTGGCGATGGTCTTCCAGGGCTTCGCCCTCTTCCCGCATCTGACGGTGCAGGAGAACATCGCGTTCGGTCCGCGCGTCCGTCGCGAGCCGAAGGAACAGGTTGTCAGCCGGGTCGCCGGCGCCGCCGCCGCCCTCGGTATCACGGCCCTCCTGGACCGCTACCCCGCTCAGCTTTCAGGCGGCGAGCGCCAACGAACCGCCCTCGCCCGTGCCCTGGTGCGGCAGCCACGCGTGTTTCTGCTGGACGAGCCCTTGTCCAGCCTCGATCCGGTTCTACGAGCCGACTCTCGGCGCCTCCTCACGAGCCTGCTGCGGGCGGAGGGGCGCTGCGCGCTGTACGTCACCCACGACCAGGCCGAGGCCATGACCATGGGCGACCTGGTGGGCGTCCTGCGCGACGGGCATCTCGAGCAGGTGGGGTCGCCGCGGGACATGTACGACCGGCCCGCCTCCCAATTTGTTGCGTCGTTTCTTGGTACGCCACCCATGAGCCTTCTCATTCCCGACGAGGACGGGAAGGTGGGTCCGATTGTGCCGCCTACGCCGGTTCCGCTGGGGGGATCACTCGGGGTTCGAGCCGAGGACGTCACCCTCCTGCGGCGGGAGGGAAGGGGCAAGGGAACGGCGCAAGCGAGAGCGGTGGTTACGGGCGTGGAGGATGTCGGGCATGAGGTTCATGTGGCGCTCGACTTGGACGGTCAGGCCCTCGTGGCCCGGGTAGCTGCGAACGCCGCCCCCGGCCGTCACCAGCGGGTGTGGGTTCGTGTCGCCTCCGAGCGCGTGCGGGTGTTCGACGCCAAGGGCCGAGCTGTCGGCCCATGAGGGGACCGAGGCAGCGCTCTCAGTTGGAGGGTGGCGTCCGGCTGCACTATCACAAGGGCCTTCTGCTGTTGCTGGCCCCGTTTGTCGTCGGATCGCTGCTCCTGGTGGTGCTCCCGGCCGTAGCCAGTGCCTGGTACGCCTTGACCAGCTACGACGCCCTGTCGGCGCCCGAGTTCCGGGGCCTTGGCACCCTTCGCGGCCTGTTCCGCTCGGACGAGTTCGCCGACGCCGTGCGAACAACCGCCGTCATGGTCGCCGTCGCCGTCCCTCTCCGGATAGGAGGAGCCCTGCTTCTGGCTCTGTTCCTCAACCGCAGGGAGCGGCTGGCAGCCGGAGCCCGCACGGCGGCATTCATGCCCGTCGTGCTCCCCGACGCCGCCACCGCACTGGTTTGGTTGTGGGTGGTGAACCCCGTGTACGGACCCGCCGGTGCCTTGGCGCGTGGGCTGGGCTGGGAGGGACCGCTGCTCCTCGACCCCTGGGGAGCCCGTCTGACGCTCGTGGCCGTCAGCTCTCTCGCCCTCGGTGAGGGCTTCCTGGTACTGCTCGCCGCACGAAGGGAATTACCCGATGCCGTCTACGACGTGGCCCGACTCGAGGGGGCCAGTCGGGGAGCGGTGTTCCAGCGGGTCACCTTGCCGCTTCTCGCACCGGTCCTGGGCTTCCTCGTCGCCCGCGACCTCGTTATGAGTCTGCAGGTGACCCTCGTCCCCACCCTCCTGCTCACCAACGGCGGGCCCCTCAACGCCACCAGGACACTGCCGCTTTTCGTCTACGAGCAAGGATTCTTCGAGTTGCGTCTCGGCGAGGCCGCGGCCGCCGCAGTGATCCTGTTCGGCGCGACTCTTGTCCTTGTCGCGGTTGAACTTCTCGTCCTCCGACGCTGGCTACGAGCGCTAGGCGGCGGTGGCGGAGGCCGCCTCCTCACGCGTGCGGCATGACTCCTTCGGTCGAGCAGCTTGAATCCGTGTTGGCGGTCAGCCAACGATGCCACCTGTGATGAGCCGGTCCGCCGGGCCCGCGCTGCAAAAAATCGGTCTTCCGTGTCGATTTCGCGCAGCCCCGCACGATGTAGAGGTAGAGCGAGGGCTTTATACCTGGTCGAGACCGTCCGGGGGCCCGGCTCGGAGCAGAAGGAGGCACGGCGATGCGAGTCATGGTCCTAGTCAAGGCCAATGAGCAGTCCGAGGCGGGGGTTCTGCCCAGCGAGGAGCTCCTGACGCAGATGACGCGCTACAACGAGGAGCTGGTGAAGGCCGGCATGCTGCTCGCGGGCGAGGGGCTACAGCCGAGCTCGAAGGGCGCCCGGGTGAGGTTCTCCGGTGGCAAGACCACCGTGATCGACGGCCCCTTCACCGAGACGAAGGAACTGATCGCCGGTTTCTGGCTGTGGCAGGTGAAGTCGATGGACGAGGCGATCGAGTGGGTCAAACGAGTCCCCACTACCGAGGACATCGAAACCGAGATCGAGATTCGTCCGGTGTTCGAGGCCGAGGACTTCGGTGATGCGATGACCCCTGAGCTCAGGGAAAGCGAAGATCGCCTGCGCACGCAGGTGGCCGAGCAGCAGCAGCGGCAGTCGTAGTGGCTTGGTGGGGGGGCGTCGGTTGTCTCAGTCGCTGCTGTGACGGCTGTCGATGCTCGGCGCGCGATCGAAGCCGTGTGGAGGATCGAGTCGGCCAGGCTGATCGCGGGCGTGGCACGCATCGTTCGCGACGTCGGTCTCGCCGAGGATCTGGCGCATGACGCGCTCGTCGCTGCGCTCGAGAAGTGGCCGGAGTCGGGCGTCCCGGCAAACCCGGGCGCCTGGCTCATGGTCGTGGCCAAGCGTCGTGCGATCGATCTGCTGCGCAGGAGAGCGTTATCCGAGCGCAAGCACGAGGAACTCGGTCGCAACGAGGCCACGTGGGTGGAGTCAGATCTCGACGCGGCAGTCGACGACGGGCTCGGCGACGATCTCCTGCGCCTCATGTTCGTGTGCTGCCACCCGGTTCTCTCGACCGACGCGCGGGTCGCGTTGACGCTTCGCCTGCTCGGCGGTCTTGCCACGGTGGAGATCGCGCGGGCGTTCCTGGTGCCGGAATCGACCATCGCCCAGCGGATCGTGCGGGCCAAGCGGACCCTCGCCGAGGCGCGTGTCCCCTTCGACGCGCCCCACGGGGCTGATCGCGCCGCCCGTCTGTCTTCGGTGCTGGAGGTCATCTACCTCGTGTTCAACGAGGGCTACGCAGCGACGGCCGGTGACGACTGGGTGCGTCCGGCGCTCTGCGAGGATGCCCTGCGGCTCGGGCGCATCCTGGCCAAGCTCGCCCCCAAGGAGTCCGAGGTCCACGGCCTCGTCGCGCTCATGGAGCTCCAGGCGTCGCGGTTGCGGGCGCGGACTGGTCCTTCCGGGGAGCCGATCCTGCTCCTCGATCAAAACCGGGCTCGCTGGGACCAACTCCTTATCCGTCGTGGTCTCGCCGCCCTCGAGGGTGCAGAAAGGCTCGGCGGCGCACTCGGTCCTTATGGGCTGCAGGCTGAGATAGCCGCCTGTCACGCCCGAGCTCTGACGCCAGCAGAGACGGACTGGCTGCGTATCGCCGCCCTTTACGACGCGCTCGCCCAGCTCGCGCCGTCATCCGTCGTTGAGCTGAACCGGGCGGTCGCACTGGCCATGGCATTCGGTCCAGCAGCCGGCCTCGAGGTCGTCGACGCGCTGAGGTCGGAGCCGTCGCTCAAGGCGTATCACCTTCTGCCGAGCGTGCGCGGCGACCTCCTCGCCAAACTCGGCCGCTTCGAGGAGGCACGTGCTGAGTTCGAGCGTGCAGCATCACTCACGCGTAACCAGCGGGAGCGGGACCTGCTTCTCGAGCGCGCCCACGCCTGCGCGCCCGGATCTGCGCTTAACGGTGGAAGCGCCTGACCACGCAGCCGACTGTGGCAGGCGCCGGCCCGCGAAGACAACGGTGGCCTCAGTCTTTTTTGATGATTGTCTGCCGCAACGAGAGAGGAGCGGAACCGCTTCGTGCACGCTTGCGTGACTTCCCTCAATTTCGTCTATCGGGCGACTTCGGGTGAAGAGACGGGACGCGATTCGAGAAGAAGAAGAGTCGACGGGGAGGATGACTTCGAGATGGCGATATGACAAGCGGCTAGGTGATGGAAGCACCTAGCCGTTGTCTGGCCCGGAAGTGGATTCTCTCGGAGAATTGGCATCTTCAGGGCAGGGGTTCGACTCCCTCGGGGTCCACACGGACGCGCAGACGCCGCGCGAAGTCGGCGAGGTCCGCGATCCCGCGCACCAGCTCCTGGGCGAGCGCGTCGGCCTGCTCGGCCGTCAGCGGGGCGTGCACGCCTTGGCTCCAGGGAACGTCGTTGGCGTAGCGGAAGTCTTCGACACAGCTTTGCCGCAGTTCCTCCGTCTCGTGGGCCTTGAGCCGGGGGTGCGTGCTCTCCTCGAC
>JALZEO010000231.1 GCA_030862025.1 Actinomycetota bacterium
ATGCGGATCGTCTCGACCACCTCGGTCGGCGAGGCGTGGTGAAGAGTGGGGGCTTCGTCGCTGCCGATGAGCGGACCGCCCGTACCGATGAACTGGTGGCAGGCGGCGCAGTTCAGCCGGTAGAGCTCGCCTCCCCTCGCGATGACCTGCGGGTCTGGCTCGACTTCTGGGACCGGCGGACCGGAGATGAAGCTGCCGATGTAGTCGACGAGCTCCCGGATCTCGGCGTCCGTGTAGGCCGACTGGCGGCGTCGCGGTTCGTCCAGGACGTTGTCGATCGGCATGCGACCGGTGCGCAGGTAGAAGTCGACCGAGGCCGTCCCAACCTCCTTCAAGCTGGGGCCTTGTGCCGTCCCGCTGCCGTCAGGGCCATGGCAGTAGACGCAGTCGCGCCGGTAGAGCTCCTCGGGCGACTCGGCCTCGGGGCGGGGTTCGACCGGACGGTCCTCGGGCTCCACCGGTTGGCCACCGGCGATGCTCTGGCCCAGCGTCGAGACGAACACGACAGCCAGCATCACCGCCAGCATCCCGCGGAGGGCGCGCGCGACGCTCACGCTGTTCGCTCCTGTCTTGCCGACCGAGCCGGGCGGCGACCCTTCTTAGCACACGAGATGGGTGCTCTCACGTCTTCGTTCGGGCAGTCGCTGGTCTGGGGTGGGAAACGTCAGGCGGACCACGACGACCATCGCTCGATGTCGACCACGATCGCCGGCCCGTGCGGCGGATCCTCGCGGTAGTGGGCGTACTTGTCTCGCAACAGCGAGATCGCCCGTTCGCGGTCTGGCCCGGCCTCGACGATCGTGCCGCGGCCATCCGCCCGCACCCACCACAGCCCCGACCAGTCTTCCTGATAATGGTCGACGAGGACGCTGACGGACGAATTCGCAGCGATGTTTTTCAGGCGCTGCAGGTCGGTGGTGCTCTTCGGCTTGTGGTCCACGGCGCTGACGACCCGGTCCGTGGCGAGAGCGAACGTGATCGGCACGAGGTGCGGCCGCCCGTCGGGGCGAACGGTGGCCAGTCGAGCCACACGGGCCTCGGCCAACCGTCGCTGCATCTCCGGCTCGTCCATCCCGAAGCTTGTCCTCCGTCGTCCGATGCACCCAAGCCCGCTCCTCCGGACTCCCGCGGCAGCTTCCCCCACCGCTCCGAATCAGGCCGTCGGCTCGAGCTCCACCTTCAACCATCCTGGTCGTCGCCGGTCGAAGACCTCGTAAGCGTCGACGGCGTGGGACAAGGCCTCGATCTCCGTGAGCGCGCTCGTCGGCTCGACCTGCCCCGATCGCACGTGCTCGACGAGCATCGGGAGATAGCGGCGGTGGTGGCAGTTGCCCATCGCCACCGTGAGGTTGCGCATCATGGCTTGTCCGAACGGAAAGGACGTCACGTCGTTCGGATAGACGCCGACGACGGCGATCGTCCCGTTCTTCGCGATGGACTGCACCGCCCACTCTGCTGCCTGGGTCGGAGCCGAGCCAGCCTGGAACGGAGCGCGTTCGTCTTCAGGCTCCGCCTCGGGCGCTTCGGCCTCGACACCGACGGCGTCGATCACCCGATCCGGTCCCGTTCCTTGCGTCAGCTCGAGAATGGTCTCCACTGGATCCTCGCGCGAGAAGTCGACGACTTCGGCGCCATGCCGGCGTGCTATGTCGAGTCGCGAGCCCACCTGGTCGACGGCGAGCACCCGTCCCGCCCCCAGGAGCAACGCGCTCATGATCGCGAACTGGCCCACGGGCCCGCAGCCGAACACGGCCACGACATGACCCGGACGTATGTCGGCGAGATCCGCCCCGAAGTAGCCGGTGGGGAAGATGTCGGACAGCAGAATGGCCTGCTCGTCGCTGACCTCGTCGGGTAGCTTCACCGGGCCAACGTTCGCGTAGGGGATACGCGCATACTCGGCTTGAAGACCGTCGAAACCGCCAGCGGCATCGGGTCCGCCGAAGAAGGCCGTACCCGCCCGCTTGCCATTTGGATTCGCCACATCGCACTGCGCGTAGTAGCCGCCCCGGCAGTACGCGCACGAACCGCAGCCGATGGTGGAGGGTATGACAACTCGATCGCCCGGATAGAGGTTGCGGACCTGGGACCCGACCTCCTCGACGATGCCCACGCCCTCATGACCGAGGATCCGACCTTCCGAGACCCCGGGCATCGTGTCCCGTATGAAGTGGAGGTCGGTGCCGCAGATGGCGCTGGCTGTGAGACGCACGATCGCGTCGGTCGCCTCGAGCAGCTTCGGTTCTGGCACCTCCTCGACCCGGATGTCCCCAGGCCCATGGAACACGACCGCCTTCATGCTCGCGCCTCCTCAGCAGAGCTGGAGCATGCGATCGTAGAAGGCCCCTCGCTTGCTTCCCGTCCGAAGGTGCGGGCGAACGACATCTGTTCTGGTCTTGTGCCGCCACACCCTTCTGCGGGACAGAGTTGTTCCCGCGTCGTCGATGGCAGGCTATGGCGGGTCCACGGAACCTTGCTCACCCCATCGGTGGCGAGCTCGCGACGGTCAGGAAAGACGTACCCATGCGCTACGCCGCCAAGACGTTCGGATACTCCTTCGGCGTCATTTACGTTCTCCTCTCTCTCGTGGGATTCGGGGTCACGGGCTTCACCGAGTGGCTCAAAGCGGACGTCGATTACCACCTCCTCATCTTGCGCATGAACGCCGGCCAGAACGCCCTTCACATGCTGCTCGGGATCGCGCTCATGGTTGGGGCGGCCGATACCGAGGCTTTCGCCCGTCGCATGGCCCTGATCGCCGGGCTCGCGTTCGGTGCCATCGGCATCTGGGGCTTCTACGCCGTCGAGTCGGAGTCGAACATCATCGCGACGAACGAGGCCACGAGCCTCCTTCACCTCGCGACTGCGGCGCTCGCCCTGCTCGCGGCCGGCGTATCGCAGCCACCCGACACCGCGGCCGAGGAGGCCGGGTAGCACCTGGCGCGAGACAAAGGCAAAAACCGCGCCCGGGCGTGGACCCGGGCGCGGTGAGCGGGGCGGAGACGGGTTACTCGAGCGGGGCCGTGACGAGCTCGAGGTCGACCTGGAGGGCCTCCTCGGCCCGCGCGATCTGGGGGGCGATGCGAGGGATGTGCACAATTCCCTCGAGGATCGTGGCGAGCCCGACCACATCACTGGCGATGTTGCCGACCGCGCGGCCGTCCGCGCTGATGACCCCGGCGCCCGAGTCGCCTGGGACAGCGAGACCGTAGGCAGACACCCGGTTGGGATCGGGCATGCCCAAGGCTATGGCGCTGCGTCCCGGCGCAAGTGCGCTGACCCCGGTCCCGTTGCCGAAGTAGTGCAGGGTAACGGTCTCGCTCGTGAGGTCGTTGTTCATGCCGGTCGGACCGCCGAAGTGACACATTGCGGGGCTCACCGGCACCGTGTCGTCGAGTCTGATGAGCGCGAAATCGTGCGTGTCGCTCCTGATGCCGTAGACGAACACGCCGACACGATTGCCCTCGACGTCGTTGGCGACAGGACCGGTGGTTGGCAGCCACGAGCGCTCGACAGGCGGGAGCGAGCCTGAGGTGACCTGGGGACCTTCGAGAATGCAATGGCCGGCGGTGCCGATGTAGCGGTGGTTGGCCGGATCAGTGAAGACGAAGTTGTACGTGCACATGCCGCCCTCCGACGTGACGATCCCGCCTGGTCGCACTCCGGAGCAACTCTGCAGCAGTGCAACGGGGCTTGCGGTCGAGACCTTCGCGTCGGTAGCCGGGAGTTTGCGGCTGGCTGCCGTGAGTTTCGGTTGGGACGTGGAGTTCGCGGGGTCGGCCGCGGCAGGGCTGGCTGAGGAGCCGCCGGGGTTGGCGGTGGCCACGGCCACGCCGGCCGTGGAGAGTTTGTCGAGGTCGCACGGTTTGGCGGCGAGCTTCGAAGCGGATGCCCCGGCCTCCAGGAGGCTGGAGGAGAGGGGAGCAAAGCCGAGCGAGAGCGCGGCCGAGATCAGTAGCGCGGCCAGTGTGGTGAGTGTCCGGCGAGGCGAGGGGACGAGGGGACGAGGACGCATGCGAGCCTCCGGCGATTCCAGTGAGCCGTGTCGACGGGTGTGAGGAGAAGCGGTCCGGCGGTGATGCAACGCTCACATTCTGCCAGATCCCGCTCCAGGGCATGCGATCGGGCGCCAGGGATTACGTGAATCGGGCAAATGACCGGCGCGTGGACCTGAGCCGAAAGGAATCGAACACGCTACCTTCGCTAAGTTCAGCGCAACGGGTCGTATTCGGCTGGCATGGCCGAAGCGCCCCCCTCGCCGGAGGAATCCACGTGCCCGCGACCGTAATCGTCGGCGTGCAGTGGGGTGACGAAGGCAAGGGCAAGGCCACCGATCTGCTCGCGGACCGCACCGACCTCGTCGTCAGATACCAGGGTGGCAACAACGCCGGCCACACCATCCGGGTGGGCGACCAGGTGCTCAAGCTGCACCTCATTCCCTCCGGGGTCCTCTACCGGCACGTCACCCCCCTCATCGGCGACGGTGTGGTCGTCGACCCCAGCGTGCTCATTCGAGAACTCGACGAGCTCGACGCGAAGGGCTTGGAGGCGAGCGCACGCCTGCGTGTTTCGGGCAACGCCCACCTCATCATGCCCTACCATCGCGAGCTGGACCTCCTCGTGGAGCGACGTCTCGGCGAGGCCAAGCTCGGAACGACCCGTCGGGGTATCGGGCCCGCGTATGCGGACAAGGCAGCCAGGATCGGTCTACGTTTCCAGGACCTTTTCGACGAGAAGATCTTTCGACAGAAGCTCGACGCGGCTCTCGAGCTCAAGAATCAGATTCTCGCACGCATCTACAACCGCCTTCCGTTGGACGCAGAAGACATCGCGTCGACCTATCTCGGCTACGCCGAGCGGCTGAAACCCCAGCTAGCTGACGCCACGGCGTTAATCCACGGGGCGCTCGAGACCGGCAAACACGTCATCCTCGAAGGTGCGCAAGGCACCTTGCTCGACCTCGACCACGGGACCTACCCCTTCGTCACGTCTTCGAACCCTGTCGCGGGGGGCGCGCTCACAGGCGCAGGGATCGGCCCACGTCACGTCGATGAGGTCATCGGCGTCGCGAAGGCCTACCTCACCCGTGTCGGCACCGGACCTTTCCCCACTGAGCTAACCGGGGACGTTGGCGCACGGCTGGTCGAGCGTGGCGAGGAGTACGGCACGACCACCGGACGGCGTCGACGAACCGGTTGGTTCGACGCCGTGCTCGCGCGCTACGCGAATCGAGTCAACGGTCTCACCGGTCTGTTCCTGACCAAGCTCGACGTGCTCTCGAGCTTCGAGACGCTGTGGGTGGCGGTCGCCTACCGCTACGAGGGCAGGGAGTACCGGGACTTCCCCCCCAACCAGTCGATCTTTCATCACTCCGCGCCTGTCTACGTCGAGGTGCCGGGATGGCGAGAAGACCTCTCGGACGTGGAACGGTGGGAGGACCTGCCAGCGGCGGCCCGTCGCTACGTCGAGCTCATCGAGGAGGAGTCGGGCGTTGGTGTGGGCTGGGTCTCCATCGGCCCGAAGCGGTCGCAGACGCTTGTCCGAGGGGCCGTCCGGGCGTCGTTGCGGGTTGGGGGCTGAGGCTTGCGCGTCCTCGTCGTCGGATCAGGCGCCCGAGAGCACGTTTTGGCTTGGCGCCTGGCGAGCTCTCCTTCGGTGGAGGCGGTCGAGGCGGCGCCCGGCAACGCCGGCATGGCCGAGCTCGGTCCTTGCCACACCGTGCAACCGCTCGATCCGGCGGACGTCGCGCGCCTGGCGAAGCGCCGTCGCGTCGACCTCGTGGTCGTCGGACCGGAAGGGCCCCTCGTCGCCGGACTCGTTGACGAGCTGCACAGCTGCGGGATTCCCGTGTTCGGGCCGACCGCTGCGGCTGCTCGCATCGAGGGCTCGAAGGCCTTTGCGAAGGAAGTCATGTCGGCCGTTGGAGCGCCCACCGCCCGCTACGGCGTCTATGTGGACGCGCCCTCCGCAATCGAAGCGCTCGAACAGTACACCGCTCCCTATGTCGTGAAGGCGGATGGCATCGCCGCCGGCAAGGGAGTTGTCATCTGCCAGACGAGGGAAGAGGCCCATGCCGCCATTGAGGACGCACTCGTGCGACGGGTCTTCGGAGCAGCGGGTGAACGGATCGTGCTCGAGGAGTGGCTCGAAGGTCCGGAAGTGAGCGTCTTCGCGGTCTGCGACGGTCGGGATCTCATCCCGCTGCCACCCGCCCAGGACTTCAAGCGCGCCCTCGACGGCGACCTTGGACCGAATACCGGAGGCATGGGCGCCTACACGCCGGTGGCAGAGTTCGGGGTCGACCAGGCCGCCGAACTTTGCAGGTCCGTCCTCCGTCCCGTGCTGTCCGAACTCGCACGTCGCGGCAGTCCTTACGTCGGTCTGCTCTACGCCGGTCTCGTGTTGACCCGGGAGGGCCCGAAGGTCCTCGAGTTCAACTGCCGCTTCGGTGACCCCGAGACCCAGGTCATCGTTCCACGCATCACGAGCGACTTCGCTGCCCTGCTGTCGGCGGCGGTGGACCCTGGTCGTGGTGTCGTCAACGCTTCATTGACCCTCTCGGACGAGGCATTGGTCACCGTCGTGCTGTCCAGCAGCGGCTATCCGGGCACCTACGAGGTGGGTCGGCCGATCTCCGGGTTAGACCGCGTGTCGGCCGATTACCCTGACGTCCTCGTCTTCCACGCCGGCACCCGGAGGGAGGACGGGCGGCTGGTCACGGCAGGCGGGCGTGTTTTCGCCGTGACGGGGCGAGGACCCGACGTGCGGGCCGCACGCGGGGTGGCCTATGCGGCGGCCGACCTCATCCGCTGGGAAGGGATGCATAGACGGGAGGACATCGCCGCCGCTGCTGCGCGGTCGACTGGCTCGACCGGTTAGTTGAAGTCGTCGCAGTGGCGCTGGACACGACCAGCGCCGGGTCGCTCAAAGCGTGCCGCAGCCGCGGCCCTGTTTGGTGAGGAGACGTGCTCATGCCCCCTTCCCGGGTCGGAATCGTGATGGGGTCCCGATCGGACTTGGACATCATGCACGCGGCGGCGGAAGTCCTCGTGGAGTTCGACGTGTCCCACACCGTGCAGGTGATCTCGGCCCATCGTAGCCCCGACGAGTGTGTCGCTTGGGCGAAAGGCGCTGTGGAGTCCGGCTACGAGGTGCTCATCGCCGGGGCCGGCCGCGCGGCCCACCTGCCTGGCGTGGTTGCCGCCCACACCCCCCTGCCCGTCATCGGAGTTCCGATCCTCTCCGCCCACCTGGGCGGCGCGGACGCCCTCTTCTCCATCGTTCAGATGCCGCCAGGTGTTCCCGTTGCCTGCGTTGGCCTCGATGCCGCCCGCAACGCGGGGCTGCTCGCGGTGCAGATCCTCGCTACCGCAGACCAGGAGTTGCGGCGGAGATTCGTCGAGCACAAGCGTCGCCTGGCCGAGGAGTCGCGCATGCCCGCTCGGCAAACCGGCTTCCGCCCAGCCTGAGCCGAACGCCCACACCCCGGCGCACCTGCCGCCCGCTTCGATACCATCGCCCTCCGCGCGACAGCCGCAGGCGAGGCGCTGATCGGCAGAGCCACTAAGGATCCGGAAGCGACCGTGCCACTCGACGGCCTCATCCCGCTGCGCTCGGGCAAGGTCCGCGACCTGTATGTGACGGGCGACGGTCATCTACTGCTCGTCGCATCAGACCGCATTTCGACCTTCGACTGTGTTCATCCCACGCCGATCCCCGACAAGGGCAAGGTGTTGACGGGCTTGTCGGACTTCTGGTTCGAGCTGACGCGGGATGTCGTCGACAACCACCTGGTAGCGACCTCCGTAGCGGATTTCCCCCCAGCGGCCCAGACCCATGCGGACGCACTCCGAGGTCGCACCATGCTCGTCCGCCGCGCTGACGTCGTTCCGTTCGAATGCGTGGCCCGGGGCTACCTCACCGGATCCGGATTGAAGGAGTATGTCGCTTCCGGTCGCGTATGCGGCATTCCGCTCCCTCAGGGACTCGGCGAGGCCTTCGAGCTGCCCCAACCGATTTTTACGCCCGCCACCAAAGCTGTCACGGGGCACGACGAGAACGTCCCGTTCGAAGTGCTGAGCGACGCGCTCGGAGCCGCGCTGGCCCAGGAGCTGCGTGACCTCACACTCACTCTGTACCGGTTCGGACGCGAATTTGCGCTCGAGCGCGGCATCATCCTCGCGGACACGAAGTTCGAGTTCGGACTCATCGACGGGGACCTTGTCCTTATCGACGAGGTTCTCACACCTGACTCGTCGCGGTACTGGCCGGTCGAGGACTACGCCCCCGGCCGCCCGCAGCCTTCCTTTGACAAGCAGTTTGTACGCGACTTCGCCGCATCCACCGGTTGGGACAGGACGCCGCCGGCGCCGGAACTCCCCGACGAGATCGTGCGGCAGACCCGGTCCCGCTATGTCGAAGCCTACGAGCGGCTGACCGGCTGTCCCTTTGGCTCATGGCTAGCCCGCTTCTGACCATGCGGTGGGAGAGGCACAGCCCGTGCTGAGCTTGCTTTTTCGCCTGCCACTACCTATCTTTTAGCAGCCCAAAAACCTGGATGAGATTTGCTGATACCATCGAGACAGGAGCGGGAAGCTCTGAAGGCGCTCTATCGGCGCACGAGAGACGGGACGGAAGCTCGTACCGGTGATCTCGCCGAGGCGCTCGACGTGAGCCCCGCTACCGTGACCGGGCTGTTCAAGCGCCTCGCGGCCACCGGGTTCGTTCACCACGAGCCCTACCGAGGCGTATCGCTCACCGCGGTCGGACGGCAGGCAGCCATCTCGGCGATTCGCCGCCACCGCATCGTCGAGCGCTTCCTGTCCGACATGCTCGGCTACCCCTGGAACGAGGCCGACCGCCTCGCCGCCACCTTCGAGCACGAGCTGCCGCAGGAGGTCGAAGAGCGCCTCTTCGTCGCTCTTGATCGGCCCGAGACCTGCCCCCATGGCTTCCCGATACCCGAGCCCGAGGTGAAGGAGATCCCCGCCTTACCGCCGCTCTACGACCTCGCCCCGGGCGATCGGGCGGTCATCGCCGTTCCTGGATCGACGGACCCAGACGTCGTGACGTTCCTCGAGACGCTCGGGCTGCATCCGGGTGTGATTGTCGAGGTGCGGGAGAAGCACCCCTTCGACGGACCGATCGTCCTCCGCGTCGGAGACCACGATCGAACCCTCGGTGAGAAGGTGGCGCGACAGATTTATGTCATGCGGGACGTGGCGCACCCAGGTCCCGCCTGGGAAGGGACGCAGGTCCGGGGGGACGGGCTCACCATGTTTACGCGACCCGGAAGGGAGTCCCAAACGTGATTGCCTTGCTCGCCTCCGAAGGCGGTTACCAGGTCTTCACCCTCGGCGGTGCAGAATGGGCCTGGCTCGCTTTCTCCGCCGCGACGGCTCTGCTCGCCGTTGCGGTCGGATTGTTCCTCATGCGTGGCGTACTCGCCGCCGACGCTGGCACCGCGAGGATGGCCGAGATCGCTCTCGCGATCCAGGAGGGTGCCCTCGCCTATCTGAAGCGCCAATTCAAGACGATCCTGGTCATCCTCGTTCCGCTGGCGGTCATCGTGTTCTTCACGTCGACTGCGGTGCTGACACCGGACGAGACCGTCGCGCTGACCTTCCCCCAGTCCGGGGCGTTCCGCACGCTGGCGTTCCTGCTCGGTTGCCTCATGTCGGGGCTGACCGGCTTCATCGGTATGAGCCTGGCAGTCCGGGGCAACGTCCGCACCGCCGCGGCGGCCCGGTCCGGTTCACTCCCGGCCGCGCTCAAGGTCGCGTTCCGCACCGGCGGGATCGCCGGCATGTTCACCGTCGGCCTCGGTCTGCTCGGGGCGAGCATCATCATCATGATCTTCCAGAACACCTCCTCCGCGATCCTCATCGGATTCGGATTCGGCGGGTCGCTGCTCGCGCTCTTCCTGCGGGTGGGGGGAGGCATCTTCACGAAGGCGGCCGATGTCGGAGCAGACCTCGTCGGCAAGGTCGAGGCCGGCATTCCCGAGGACGACGCTCGCAACCCGGCCACGATCGCCGATAACGTCGGCGACAATGTCGGTGACTGCGCCGGCATGGCCGCCGACCTGTTCGAGAGCTACGAAGTCACCCTCGTCGCCTCGATCATCCTCGGAGTGGCGGCCTTCCAGTCGATCTATCCCGACGATCCCACACGCTGGGCCATCGGTCTCATCTTCCCCGTCATCGCCCGTGCCGTCGGAGTGCTCGCCTCGATCGTCGGCGTGTTCATGGTCCGCGCCACCGAGCGCGACCGCAGCGCCTTGGCACCCATCAACCGTGGCTTTCTCACGGCCGGGGTCCTCACCGTGATCGGCACGCTGCTCGTCGTCGTGTTCTACGTCGGCAACGGGATTTTCAACGAGGGCTGGCGGATGCTCGCCGCGGTGGTGGTCGGTCTCGTGCTCGCCCAGGGCG